>NZ_JAAHGN010000122.1:0-11210 GCF_010672485.1 Moorena sp. SIO2C4
TCAAGCATATTTTTGGCGTAGTAGGAGATTACGTCCTGGGTCTGATGGATGTCTTGCTAGAGAGTTCTGTAGAGTTAATCTACACCTGTAACGAACTCAATGCCGGATATGCAGCTGATGCCTATGCCCGCCTTAATGGTGTTGGTGGGTTGTGCGTTACCTATAATGTCGGTGGACTCAGTCTAGTGAATGCTGTGGCTGGTGCCTACGCTGAGCTAGTCCCCTTGATCGTGATTAGTGGAGCGCCTAACAGTTCCCAGCGGCAGCAAAAGTTACTCCTACATCACACTGCCGGTAATTACAATCTACAGCTGGAAATTTTTGAAAAAATTACAGTGGCAGCCGTGAGGCTTACCAGCCCTAGTCAAGCGGCAAGGCAAATCGACCAGACCATTGCTGCTTGTTTGCGCCACCGGAGACCTGTATACATTGAAATTCCCTCAGACTTAGTCAATCAACCTTGTCCTGTTACTGGGGAGCGTGACCTGCCAGAAGCCCCAATTATAGATATCAACGCTTTATCAGAGGCAGTTGAAGAGGCGGTAAGTTTGCTAGAGCAATCCCAGCATCCCGTTATTATAGCTGGGGTTGAACTCCACCGCTACGGTATAGCAGACCAACTTACCAACCTGCTGGAGCAGACGGGATATCCCTTCGCTACCACTCTGTTAGGCAAGTCAATTCTCTCGGAAGGCCACCGACAATTCATTGGTAGTTATGCAGGAGCGTTCAGTCAGGAGTATGTACGCCAACGAGTTGAAACAGCCGACTGTATTTTATGCCTGGGTGCCTTCATGTCAGACATTAATCTGGGTGGTTTCACTGCCCAACTGCCGGAAGACCGATTAATTAACGCTAATTCTGACAAAGTTAAAATCAAACACCACTTCTATTCTCCAGTGTATCTACCGGATTTCATGGCTGGTCTAACTGCCAAACTTCAGAAGAAAAAGTCTGATGTCTTGGATATCAAGCCAGCTATAGAGTCTTTGTCTAAACGCTTTGAGTCACAACCTGAGCAAAAGCTAACCAACGCCAGGTTCTATGAGCGGATGACTCACTTTATTGATGATGAGTCAATCGTGATTGCTGAAACTGGTGATGCTTTAATTGCTACCGTTGATTTGGTACTCCAAGGAGACAGCGACTACATTGGACAGGCCCTTTACACATCTATAGGCTTCTCAGTTCCTGCCTGTCTAGGAGTCGGTTTGGCTGTTCCTAACCGTAGACCGGTTGTGTTTGTCGGTGATGGTGCCTTCCAGATGACCTGTCAGGAACTTTCTACGATTATTAGGCATCAACTTAACCCGATTATCTTCTTAATTAATAATGACGGGTACACTATTGAGCGAGCTATACATGAAGGCTCGTACAACAATATTCAACCTTGGAAATATCATCAGTTACCCCAGGTTTTTGGAAATAGCTGGAGTTGCCAAGTGCGTACTGAAGGTGAGCTAGAACAAGCCTTAGAACAAGCAAAAGTTAACCACAATAGTATCTCCTTTATCGAAGTTCATTTAGATCGCCTCGATTGCTCTGATGGTGTCAAGCGCTTGGGGAAAGCGTTAAGTGCTATGCAAGGATTATCAGAGTAGTAGCTGCTCTAGGCAAGAGGGGGGGCTGACTGACTAATTAATCACTTAGTGCTTCTTTGTGAACCCTAAGCTATGTTGTTGTCTAGGTATCTATATTTATTTTACCAGGCAACTCCTATCTCCAGACAGTTCTGGCGGAGCTGGCGTCGAAGTATTTTTGGTCACCAATTGAGCACCAGATGACCTAGCTTAGGAGTAGGTTTGTTCTAAATGTCAGTACTATAGTTATCCCATGCCATTGATTATTCTGGTTGCAGATGACGACCTGGGCACTCGTCTGTCTGTAAGCGATTATCTGGAAATGTCAGGTTATTCAGTTATTACTGCTGAAAATGGTCAGCAAGCGCTGTCTATGATTGAGACTTATCACCCTCACCTTCTGGTTACAGATATTAATATGCCCCGAATAGATGGCTATGAACTGGTGAGAAAAGTGCGTCAGAAGCCCCCATTGCGGTTGTTACCTGTGGTATTTTTAACCGAACTCAATAGCACCAATCAACGCATCAAGGGTTATCAGTCGGGGTGTGATGTCTACCTACCTAAGCCCTTTGAGATGCAAGAATTGGGTGCAGTCATTAACAGTTTACTAGAGCGATCGCAAGTGATTCATATGGAGTTACGATACTCATCACCAGAGATTAATCATCAATCAGGGAATAATACCCAAGCTCATGCTCTACACCTGACCGAGCGGGAACAGCAAGTATTGAATTTACTGGCTACTGGTTTATCCAATGTCGAAATCGGTAACCAACTATACCTGAGTCCGAGGACAATCGAGAAGTACGTTAGTAGTCTGTTCAGAAAAACTGATACCAGTAACCGAGCCGAACTATTACGATTCGCCTTAGAACAGCATTTAATCAAATGAATTAATCGAGTTAACCACCAATGGCACCAAAGGTGAGTTCACCATTGGCAATTAGTAGTTGGGAGTTTTTAGTTTTGCCTAGTCTTGGTGTAATTGTCAACAACGTGTTCCAGCAGACCTTCGCAAGCGTCTAGCAGTAAATCAATCACCTTATTAAAACCCTCTGGTCCACCGTAGTATGGATCGGGGACTGATCGCTCGGTGTGATGACTGGCAAAATCACACATTAGCCTTACTTTATCTTTATACTTCCCAGCTGGATCAAGAGAGATAATATCTTCGTAGTTTTGCTGATCCATAGCCAAAATCAGGTCAAATTCTTCCAAGTCAGACCGATTAAACTGCCGTGCTTTCCCCTGGAGTATAATCCCCCGACGTTTGGCAGCTGCTGTCATACGCCGATCCGGGGGAGAACCAATATGATAACTGGAAGTACCAGCGGAATCGCAGACAATTTGGTCAGAAAGATTTGCTTGTGCTATCAAGTGATTCATGATGTTCTCAGCTGAGGGAGAACGGCAGATATTACCAAGGCAGACAAAGAGTAAGGAGGGCATGAGTATATTAATTGGTCAACTACGAGCTGCGCCGTGTTAAGTTTAGCAACGAAATTGCTCTTAGGGATAGTTGAACCTATGTGGTGCGATGTCGCTTCATGCTTCAATGTCTAGCAACGCAGTGATTTAAACACACCAACTTATAAAGGGATACCTCCTAATTTAACGGTTATGCAAGGAAGAGATTTAATATTTAAGTCGCGCCGTAGCCTTTACCGCAAGCGCCGCCGACGGTTTAACCTACTGACGATGCTCGCAGGGATAGTTCTAAGTTTGATGATTGTGGAATTGTTGGCTCGTTTGTTACTGGCTGCGGTCGGCAAAATTAATGAGATAGCTACCTACAAGGGGGCACCCAGAGATTTAACTGTTTACCGTCCCAAGTTCGTTGACCAGACACAGCAGCTTTATGATGGATTACCAGACCTTGGTGATCTAGCTGTCCAACGGGATTTAGCTGTAGGTTACAGTTTATTGGGGAAGCAACAGAGTGATTTCTGGCGCATTAATGAGCAGGGTTTCCGGGACGACGACCCCGTTCCCTTGGTCAAACCCAAAAATGAAATTCGGATTTTTTTGTTAGGTGGCTCGACAGCCTTCGGTCAAGGGAATGCCAATAATCAAGTTACCATAGCCAACTACTTAGAAGCTCGTCTCAATGAACGGATAACACAGCAAAGGCGTTCCCCACAGAAATACCGACCGATGACCTTACCCCCTTCTGAACCGGAATTAAAGCAAGCACTTGCTCTGCCGCCAAAGATCCGAGATGGTAAGTATCGTGTAATCAATGCCGCCGTACCAGGGTATACATCTGGCAATGCACTAGCTCAGTTAGCTCTAAAGATTTTACCTTACAGTCCAGACGCAGTAATAGTGTTGGGTGGATACACAGACTTGATCACCCCCAGTGACCAAAATTTAACAGATATTCCTAACACAGAAGCCTTCTTGCAAAATGCGACTGGGCATTTTTGGACTCATCTCACCCAGCAGTTGAAGCATTTAGTTACAAAAACTTATCTTGCTAAAGCAATCACATATTGGGTCTTGCAGCCTCAGCCATCAGTGAGTCAGCGGTCTCTAGTGATGAGGGGGGACGTTATGCCACTGAAGAAGTATCTTCCTCAGAAATCCGATGAACTCGAACGTCGATTGACGCGCTATCGAAATAACCTCAGACATATGCTGCGTTTAACCGCAGGACAGGGAATTCCTTTACTAGTTGCTGTCCAACCAGAAATCACTGGTCGTGGCAACAACAAGATCAAACCAGCAGAGAAGGAAATTTTGCAGCAGTTAGGAAAAGTTTACCAAAAACAAGTGCAAGCCAATTATCCCAAATTGGTGGTAGCGGGTCAGCAACTGGAGAAAGGCTTTCCCAAAAATATCAAGGTTCTCAACTTGTACACAATTTATCAAAACTTTCCCGAACTCGCCTTTCATGATGCCATTCACTTGACAGAAGCAGCCAATATACACGTGGCTAAGAGCTTATATTATGGACTTACTTCACTGCCAAAGCTACAGGTAGCTTCGTTTTACTCAAATCTTGATCAATAGTCAGGTATTAATGGGATATTCGGCATGAGGTTTGGAACCATTTAAAATGATTAATTTCCTCATGCCTATAGTTTTTTCCTACGGAATCCCGAGTGGGGATTGACCGATGAAGTTATAAACCTGGTAAATTTAACCCACTGGTAAGTTCTTCCATGCGCTCCCGCATAGTGGCTGTGGAGGTCTCATAGGCATTTTTCATGGCTGCTAACACCAGTTCAGATAAAGCCTCAGCTCCTTGATTGATAGCATCCTCAGAAATCTCTACACGTAGGGGTTCCTGATTGCCACTGAGAAACACCTTCACCTTACCGTCTTCCCCTGATGTTCCCTCAATTTCCATTTGCTCCAACTGATCCTGGAGCTCTTTGGCACCCTTTTGAACTTCTTGAGCTTTTTTGAACGCTTCGGCTAGTTCTTTCATCTTGCCGAGACCGAGACCAAATCCTTTTCCTTTGTCTTGTGTCATAAAAAATCCCAGTTAAGTTTAGAAATCCCCTGTCTAATGACCGGGCAGGAAAAACAAACGTCAAGCGCGGTTTTAACCGCTGCCCAGGTTGGCACTAAGCCCAGTCTATGGGCAAGGGGTGCGCTGACATTAGAAATCCTGTGGTGATTAACCTTTATCTATTGTGTATCTATCGTGTATCTATTGTGATGCTATTTGACTGTCCACTAACCTTTCCTGGCCTTAAAAGCAATAGGAAATAGGGGAATAAATTCCCGGTCTCCTTATTCATACATGGGCTGAAGTCATATAGTTAACTTCCTCCCGTTCTTTTCTAGTTTAGCCAAGCACAACTTTGACACTCCCCGGTCATTAGACGCGGGGATTCCTAAATCTACGAACCACCTTAAACCGACGTGTCCTCGGGGAAGAGGCAATACTTAACCAAAAATCCGTAGAAACCTACCAAATTCCCAGTAAATTCACGACAGACCTAGAGGGTGGTTCTCCTTAGGCGTTCGGATACTTCTTGGGAGTGCCGAAGATTCCGTTTCCCTTCCTTTTATCCATGTTCCGGTGTGCCCCACCGTACATTGCTGTGCCACCCGTGGTGAATTTAATTCGCCAACGGCAAGCGCACCGGGTGTTTTTTCAAAAATACTGTTCTAGGTTCACACGCCAATTGTTGATTGACGATTGGGTTTTTAAAGAGGATTTTCCCTACCCTCAGCAGCATTACTACTTTCTAGGCGGTCAAACTTGGTTACCTATTCCAGTTGTCCTAGCGGTTTTTCAGCCTGTACTCTATACCTAATTCTACATTAATTGCGGTCAAGATTCCAGAACTCTAAAAATATTTTTTTCACAGTGGCTTTAGCCACTATCTCGCTTTCATCCTTTGAATTGCCGTAAGGAGAGTCGAGCCTTATTTCAAGTGACTTAAAACTATTACTCATAACCGGCCGACGCTGATTGGCTCCACAATCCGGCGGTTGTCTAAAAGCTCGGGCATAGACGGGATTTTCAGCTTCGTCGATTTTTGATCAACTAAAAATTGATCATGTTGGTGATCAGCTTGGTGATCAGCTTTGAACTGATATTCCAACAGGATCGGTTTTGGTATATCCACTGGAACCATAGGAGGGGATTGATCCCCTCGCTGGTTTTTATCCCTGCTCTAAAGACATAGGGCTTTCCATTGCTAGTTTTTTGGTAAAATCACCTAAAATCCTCACTTCTGGCTCTAAACACAGTGACCAGTGCTTTTCTACTTGCTCCTGTATATGGTGGATCATGCGGAAGATATCGCTAGCCTTAGCATCACCACAGTTAAGTATAAAGTTGGCATGGCGTTCAGCTATTCTAGCACCACCAATTTGGTAGCCTTTTAGACCAATTTGTTCAATTAGCCAACCAGCAGCATAAGGATCAGGATTGCGGAACACACTGCCACAGCTAGGTAGGTGGTAAGGTTGGGTAGTGTGTCGTCTTGCCAAATGCTCTGATGTCAGTGAGCGCACCTGTTTTGGGTCAGCACCCGGTTTTAACTGAAATGTGGCCTGGCTGACTATGCGATCGCTACCTTGAAGGATTGAGGTGCGATAGCTAAAGCCTAGGTCTTGGCTACTGAGTTGGGCTATTGAGCCATCAGGGGATAGAACATCTGTATTAAAGAGAATATCAGCTGTGGAATTTTTGTGGGCACCAGCATTCATCACCACAGCACCACCAACGGTTCCAGGTATGCCCACAGCCCACTCTAGCCCTTCCCAGCCTCGTTTGGCAGCCTGCCATGCCAGACGGGCAATCGGTACACCAGCACTGGCGGTAATTCTCCCTGTATCTGCATCAAAGTGAGTATGGCGCAGATAGCGAGTACAAATTACCAAACCCGGCAAACCGATATCGCTGACTAGAAGGTTGGAACCCGCCCCTAACAGGGTTAGGGGTAATTTTTGGTAGTGAGCCCACTGGAAACTAGCTTGTAGGTCTTCTAGGCTCCGAGGGGCGACGTACCACTGAGCGGGACCTCCCACACGAAATGAGGTGAGTTTGGCTAAGGATACCTGGGACTGAAGTGGACAATTGGTTCCTGGAATATACAACTGTAACTGGGAAGGAGTTTTTTTCTGGGTTAGCACGCTAGTTATCATCAGGAAAATCAGGGTAGAGAGTCGGATCTACACACAATGAAAATAATGCCGATCGGTTTTTGGCAGTCACATTGGCTAGAATTGCTAGGGGGTAGAGTACCCAGAGGAGTTCGTGGAAAGTTGATTCACGAGTATAGTAGAGGCTTGAGATCATACTGACCTTCTGAGGTAGGTCTATAGTTACGATTCCCTAGCTTGATTGACAATTATTGATGCTTTGGGGCTAAATCTTGCTTAACTAAGCCATTGTCAGGCTGTTGGTAAAACCCCATAACCTTAGGAATAATCTGATTCAGATTACCGGCTCCCAAGAATAGGGCTAAGTCCCCAGGATAGAGAATTTGGTTGAGAAACTCTACCACTGATTCGAGAGTTGGTTGGTAATGCACATCCTTATGGTTAGATGCGATCGCCTGATAAAGGTTTTCCCCACTAATTTCTCCTAAATCTGGTTCCCCAGCACTGTAGATATCACTGATAACCACCAAGTCAGCGTTACTAAAGGAAACACTAAACTCGGGGAGAAACCTCAGGGTACGACTATATCGGTGAGGTTGGAAAATTGCAATTATTCGCTGGTCAGCGTTGACCTGAATTCTTGCGGCAGCTAGGGTTGCCTGAATTTCACTGGGGTGGTGAGCATAGTCATCCACAAAACTAATATCATTGCACTTGCCCCGCAGCTCAAATCGGCGTTTTGCTCCCTCAAAGCTAGCGATCCCGGAGGCAATTGCCTCAAACTCTAACCCCAAATTTCGTGCTACTGCTACTGCGGCTAGGGCATTGCTGAGATTATGTTTGCCCAGCAATTTCAGCTCCAACCGACCTAAAACCTGATTGCCCTCCCAAACTCTGGCGGTAGTGCCATTAGCTTCATAAGTTACATCATCAACGCTATAGTCTGCCCCCATATCCCGCCGTAGACTATAGCTGATATTCGGTTTTAGTTGCGATCGCACTGTCTCGCAATCAATACATCCCACTAAATTTTTACAGCGCTTCGCGAACGTCTGGAATATTTCAACAACCTCCTCTAACTTCTGGTAATGGTCTGGATGATCCAGCTCAATATTGGTTACTACACCAATCTCGGCGGAGAGCTTAACCAATGAACCATCGGATTCATCAGCCTCAGCAACCAGTAATGGTCCATTTCCCAGCCTGGCATTACCACCGATAGCATCCACCTCACCACCGATAATCATGGTGGGGTCACAACCCGCTTGCCACAGTAGATAACCGATCAAACTACTGGTTGTAGTTTTCCCATGAGTCCCAGCGACTGCTATACTGTAATAGTCTTCAATCAACGCCGCTAGTAAATCTGAGCGATGGAAAATCGGGCAACCTAGCTTTAAAGCTGCCTGATACTCAGAGTTTAATGGGTTAATTGCTGTGGAACAGATAACTTGAGGCAATCCTAAACAGGGGTCAGCTACAGATATAGTCGGACTTGATTGTGATATTTCTGTGAGCGCCTTTGGGTTCAAACTCGTGCTAACCGTTTTAGCTGCTACGTCCTCACAAGCTGGTGCGTTCCTGGATTGGAAAAATTCTAAGTTGGCAGCACACTGCTGTCTGAAGATCTGAGCACCTACTGCTTGCAAACGTTGCGTGATATGGGTTGTCCGAGTATCTGAGCCAGATACTCGGAATTGGCGTTTGGCTAGGATGTAGGCAAGAGCTGACATCCCAATTCCGCCAATACCAATGAAATGAAATGGTTTATTACTGAAATCAACAGTCTTTGGCATTTTAACTCCTTACACACCACACCGCACACGCCTAATTTGCCAATAACACGCGCTATCATATCAGGAAAAATACATATCCAGGAATAATTTTTGGTAAATAAGTACATCTGTACTGTCAAACCGGGGAATAATACCTTAAGTTTGATAACGTAACTGTTACATAACTGATTTTTGAGTACCTAGATTGTCGTATATATTACACGTCAACAAGAGTTCTCAATCCGGAAAAACGTCCCAAGACCCATAAACACCCATAAAATAGCACTAGAACAGAGCTAGTGGTGATTTTTGGGTTTATCCGTATGACTCCCAACCATGAGGGTTAGGACTTACATACCAAACTAATCGGTTGAGACTGGTTAGGGGAGAGGGGCTTTGGGAGCGACTGCATTCAGACATGGCGTGAGTAAAATCAGGTTGCCGAGGCAATATTGAGATCTGTCAGATCTGTGCCATCCCCAGAGGAGACTCTGCTCCCAAAACCTCCAGCTTTGGAGATAAGTATACCCATCTGGCTTCAAAACGAGTACATCACACCACATTAATTCAGTAAAAGTTTCAAATTGTTTCAACCTTTGCGATATTATTAGAATCATTAAGAAAATATTTACTTTGAATTACAGAGGGCAAGAAGCAGTGATTAGAGTAGCGATCAATGGTTTTGGACGCATCGGACGCAACTTTATGAGATGCTGGCTGACTCGGGAGAATAGCCAGTTAGAGATAGTGGGAATCAATGATACCTCTGATCCCAAGACAAATGCCCATCTGCTCAAATACGACTCAATGCTGGGCAAACTTGATGCAGATATCAGTTGTGATCAAAATTCCATCACAGCTAATGGAAAAACTGTCAAGTGTGTATCCGACCGGAACCCCTTGAACTTGCCCTGGGACTCTTGGGGTGTTGACCTAGTTATCGAAGCCACTGGTGTCTTCCGAGATCAGGATGGAGCTGGCAAGCATATAGCTGCTGGTGCTAAGAAAGTGCTAATCACTGCTCCTGGCCAAGGCGACGTCCCCACCTATGTCATGGGTGTTAATCACGAAGACTACACCGACGAAGGAAATAACGTGATTAGCAATGCTAGCTGTACTACCAACTGTCTAGCTCCCTTTGCCAAAGTACTGCATGAGCAGTTTGGCATTATCAAAGGGACAATGACCACAACCCACAGCTACACGGGGGACCAGCGGCTTCTTGATGCGAGCCACCGGGATGTACGTCGGGCTCGGGCAGCAGCGCTCAACATTGTCCCTACCTCTACTGGTGCGGCCAAAGCGGTAGCCCTAGTGATTCCTGAACTGAAAGGGAAACTCAATGGTATTGCTCTGCGGGTGCCAACTCCTAATGTGTCTATCGTTGACTTGGTGGTTCAAGTGGAGAAAAGTACCATTGCTGAGCAGGTCAATCAAGTGCTCAAAGAAGCAGCTGAAGGCCCACTCAAGGGAATTTTGGCTTACGGCGACGAACCTCTTGTTTCCTGTGATTACAGGGGTCATGATGCTTCCTCAATTGTGGATTCTAGCTTAACTATGGTCATGGGTGGCGATATGGTTAAGGTTGTTGCCTGGTATGACAATGAGTGGGGTTACTCTCAGCGGGTTGTAGATTTGGCTGAGTTAGTTGCCCAAAAATGGTCGAATTAGTTGTGAGAGCCTAGTTCGTAAAGCAAGAGTCTGGGGAAGAGTGTTTATTCGTTAGGGTTCATAGTTTATTGAACCAATGCGTTTAACCTATTCCCCTCTCTCGCTCTAATTTATTGAATTTTGAAACAGCCCTGCTCCCTTAACCGTTTCAATCACCTTCTTTTAAGGAGGGGAGCGGTAAATAATCCCTTAATAAGCATCATCTAGATTCCTTGTCCAGCTCGACGAGCTAAAGCCATAATTTTTGGTCTGCCAACATTTTGGGAAAACCCTAATCCTAAACGAAAGATTTCTGAAACGTAATACTTATCGCCGTCAGCGATAATGACTCCATTTTCTTTAAGGAGGCTAATGTCTTCTGGAGATAAGTCAATATTTTCTAGTTGAAAAGGGCTTTTTTTCTGATCTGCTGATAATGGACGTAATTTATTAAATACTCTTTTTAACGGTTCATTTTCTAGCTCTATTTCTGTAATTTTTTCTTGGCTGCATTCATCCAAACAACCTCGAATTGCTTTGGGAACTAGAATTCGGTCTTGCCAATAATCATCATCAATGGATTGTCCTGCCGCAATTTTAAGAAAACGCACGACATCCCTAGACTGAATTTGTC
>NZ_JAAHGN010001220.1:0-2068 GCF_010672485.1 Moorena sp. SIO2C4
TAGTGAGGTACGGGGTGGGACAAATTCTTGCTCTAAAATAGGTCGTTCGGGATTAGGTGCAGGGAGCGATCGCCTGTCTAACTTACCATTAGGGGTTAGGGGCAACTCGTCTAAAACCACAAATGCGGCAGGAAGCATGTATTCTGGCAGCTTTGCTTGGATAAGTCTTCGCAATTCTGGCACAATTTCTATCCGAGATTCTTCACCCACAGTGCTGACAATATAAGCGACTAAGCGCTTGTCACCCGGAATATCTTCCCTAGCAATTACTGCGGCTTGTCTCACCACAGGGTGTTGAGTAAGTACTCCTTCAATTTCCCCTAGTTCAATGCGGAAACCGCGAATTTTTACCTGATGATCGCTACGACCGAGTAACTCAATATTACCATCGGCAAGATAGCGAGCTAAGTCTCCTGTTTTGTATAATTTTGACTTTTGACTTACTCTTCGAGAAGCCGCTTTCGCGTCTATGACTTTTGAATTTTCAAAGGGGTTGGTGATGAATTTTTCTGCTGTTAATTCTGGGCGGTTGAGATACCCCCTGACGAGATAGTCTCCGCCTACGTAAAGTTCCCCAGTTTCTCCTCTGGGAACGGGTTGCATTTGCTGGTCTAAAATATAAATTGGCAGGTTAGCAATCGGGCGAGTTATAGAAAAGTTACGCGGTTCTGGTTCTGGTTGACAGTTCCAGGAGCTAACAACAATGGTTTCAGTAGAGCCGTAGATTTCAATTGCTTCGCAATTGGGAAGGCTCTCCCAAAAGCGTTGTTTGAGAGCAAAGGGAAATGCTTCCCCACCTACAAAGATTCGTCTGAGATTCCTGCAACTCTTCAAGCCCGGATCTTCCAGGAAAATCGAGAGCATAGAGGAAACAAAATAAGCAACGGTAATTTGCTCTTGGGCGATTAGCCGAACTATGTAAGCACTATCTTTTTCACCGTCTGGTTTTGCTAAAACAACGCAAGCTCCAGCCATTAGAGGCCAAAATAACTCCCAGCGACTGGAAACATCAAAGCTGAGAGAGGCTTTGTGCAAAACGCGATCGCTTTTCTGATAGGGAAAAGTCTCTTGAAGCCAGCCCCAGCTTTGACAAACCGCTCTATGGGGCATCATTGCCCCTTTTGGCTTTCCGGTTGACCCAGAAGTATAGGTAATGTAAGCTAAGTTTTCTGCTCCAACCCTACCGACTGGGTTAGTATTGCTTTCTACAGCTATTTTCTGCCAATCTGTATCCAAGCAAACTAGATGTCCTTGATATTCGGGAATTTCCGCCACCAATTTCTGTTGCGTCAACAGCACTGACACCTGGGTATCATGGAGCATGAACTCCAAACGCTCGCTCGGATAGGATGGATCTAAGGGCACATAAGCCCCCCCTGCTTTAAGAATCCCCAAAAGTCCGATCGCTGTATGGATAGAACGCTCCACACAAATCCCCACAAGGGTTTCCGGTTCTACACCTAAGGAGCGCAAATAGCTGGCTAACTGGTTCGCTTTGCCATTAAGTTCTCGGTAGGTTAACTGCTGGTTGTCACACACAACCGCAATAGTATCAGGTGTTCGTTCTACCTGGGCTTCAAATAACTGAGGTATGGTATTCATATACTTTGAGGTTTTGGGTGTTAGGTATTAGGTGTTAGGTGTTAGGTGTTAGGTGTTAGGTGTTAGGTGTTAGGTAAAACACCAATTCTTCCGATGACCTAATTTTTCTTATTATCCTTGAGTTTTTCGATCAGAATGTTGAGCATTCTTCCTATTTCATCGCTTAGCTCTAAAACAGGTTGTAACTCCGAGTTTTTAAGATAAGATAATCTACCAGTAATTAGCAAATGTGTTTCCAATTCTTTCAGAGATCCATTAGCTATGGAGAGATGATGGATATAGTCTCCCAAATGCAGTCTCCCTTTCCCCTCAGCGATGTTAGCTGGAATTGAAACGGCAGCTCGTTGAATTTGGCTGCTCAGTCCATAAATCTCAGTTTTTGGTAACTTAGAAGTAAGTTGGTAGCATAGTACAACCAAGTCCATTGCCCGATTCCAAACCTTTAAGTCTCGATAACTCTTAACTT
>NZ_JAAHGN010001221.1:0-2061 GCF_010672485.1 Moorena sp. SIO2C4
TAGGGAATAGGGAACAGGGAAGAGAGTGTTGGGAGATGGGTTAGTGTGGCTAGTGTGGGGAGAGCGAAGAAGTAGTTTTCGATAATTGGGTATAGTTAAAGACATTTTTATGACCCCGACTCCCAGGGAATGCGCGTTCACGCTTAGCTTTAAAAAAGTGCGGGGTCGCACCGCTCCCGACTCCCGACTCCCTAGGCTGCTATAACTAAATAATTTAATTAGCTTCTAAAAATTGCTGTTTAAATTGGTAAAATTTAATTTTAGCATAAATATTTTTCAAGTGCTTCTTAACCGTGTTGAGAGTAATGAGCAATTCATCAGCAATCTCCTGATAGCTGTAATCAGCACGACGCAGTAACCAAACTTCGGCCTCACGAGGAGTCAAGTCATATTTATTCACCTCTGCGATCGCAAAACTCCCAGCATATTGATCGTGATTTTCTAGTGTTACTAAAATGCAGGGATTTTCAAAGGAGTCTAAGGTGAGCTTAACGGCTCGAATCCGAAAAGATGTTGAGGGTTCAGTAATAATTTCAGACTCGATAATTATTGACTGATTTGGATATAACTCACAGCTGTCGAGCACAGCTTGGCAAACACGCCTGATTTCTTTGGGAACAACGTTAGATTTTGACCTATCCACTGCCAGTTGAGCACAAATAAAGCGACCATAGCAATTGCTATGAACTAACTCTCCCTGAGCGTTCAGAATCAAGACACCATCCATTAATCCTTCTACTACCCCTTGTAAGAGAACACCGTTAAACTGTCTTACCTGAGTATTCATCCTCTAGACCTATGTGAACGTTACGAATCTGCAACAGAGCAGGTACCTACTACAGGTACCTACTACAAGTCCCTACTACAGGTTCCTACTACAATCCATAGGTGTAGCGGCTTTGAGCTTATGCAGTTAGCTATCCAGTTCTGGTATCACTTGTTCATTTGAGGGCGTCAGTGTTGAGTTGTAAGCATATGCGCTACGCGCAGGCTACGCCAACAGCAGTCAGCGGTCAGCGGTCAGTGGTCAGCGGTCAGTGGTCAGCGGTCAGTGGTCAGCGGTCAGTGGTCAGCCTTGTGGGGCAGGCTTCGACGCATCGGACCTAACCCATAAGCTGATAGCTGATAGCTGATAGCTGATAGTTGATAGCTGATAGCTGATAGCTGATAGCTGATAGCTGATAGCTGAATGCTGAATGCTTACCTCAGCACTAGTGTTATTCATTGAAAATCTAGAAACTGAGTTAGAAAAGGGAGTATAAAAAAACTAATAAGGATAATTAAAATCATGAATAACTTTAATGTCAAGCTATCTTCCTGTTCGAATTCATTCCCTGTCGAGTTAACGATGTTTTGAAAAATGGAATTATCTAAGGGCTTCTTCCACCATGGTCTTTTTTGTCTTTTTCGTGGATGTTTTTCTGTTTGAGTCATTGGCACTTGGGTATTAGTATTCGTAAGTTTTGATCTTAGCTTAGTCATGGAATATATCTTATTCAAAATCACTCCTACCTTAAATAATATTTTTGGATAGCGAAACTATAGTAAAACCAAACTAGTATTGACGGTAAAAACCACGGAATCAATACTAATGCTGAGATATAAACCTGCAATACAAATAATCCGTATATTCCTGTTATACTTCCCAAGGTTAATACCTGTTCATGTCGCTGTAGTAATGTTTTTTTGACCAGGATAATAGTAGTCCATTTTCCTAGGAATGCCCCTAGAAAAATAACCCAATGATCAGGAATAAAAACTACCCGATGCTGCCGGATTATATGGTGAACCATATAAGCAAATACTTCTCCTCTAGTTAATACTTCGAGGCACTGCTTTAGATCCTGTTCAACAGGTTGATAGTAATGGCACCAATAGCCAGCAACTGACGGAAAGTAAAAGTCATCTTCGGTGTCATTGTAGTCACCATGGGTAATGATAACAACTTGCTGCATCACATGGTGTTGGAGTTCTGGATTAGGCACAGGAAAATTGAGAAGTTCCTTAGCTGTAATAGATTTGTAAACTTGTCTAGGAGGAATAGAAAAGTCAATAATGGAA
>NZ_JAAHGN010001222.1:0-2060 GCF_010672485.1 Moorena sp. SIO2C4
GCAAGTCCGCCCCTAACACACCCTACGCAACTTGTGTGGAATGGGCAACTTGTGTGTAATGTGCATCTTGTGTGGAATGGGCATCTTGCCCGTTTCCAACACCCCCCGATTCCCGACTCCCGACTCCCGACTCCCGACTCCCGACTCCCGACCCCTCCACACTTACCTTGGTCAGATCCTCTAGGATGACAGATGAAGCAGGAAAGTCCTATCGTGATGATTAAAGCTAGAGCTATATTCCTTCCGGATTAGTCTCAGCAGTTGCGTAACCTGTAGATTCACATTAAGGTCATTATTCTAAGAGGCTGTACCGTGCCTAAATCTATTCCATTACTATCTATTCTTGTTGTCATGGGTTTGATGAGTTGGTCAGCACCAGTGGCTGGACAAGCACTGATTCCCTATACCCTAAAATTAGATTCAGAGGAACTCGAACAGCAGGGCTTAACTCTGGCTCAAGAAGCCATTCAGTTAGTCCGCTTTCAACAATACGACCTGGCTCTGCCTAAGGCCAAGTTAGCTACTCAACTTGCCCCCAACACCTATCAAACCTGGTTTATCTTGGGAACCTTGTACGTACAGTCCCAAGAGTTGGATCAAGGCATAGAAGCCTTGCAAAAGTCTTACTCTCTGGCACCAGATGAGGCTGGAGTGCTGTTCACCTTGGGGTCAGCCTATTTTCAAAAAAGCGAGTATAGAAAAGCGATCGCTCAGTTGAAAGCGGGATTAAAACTCAAACCCGATGTGCCAGAAGCCCTGTTTGACTTGGGCAATTCTTACTATATGCTCAATCAGTATAGTGAAGCAATCGATGCTTACAACAAAGCTGTTGACCAAGACAAAAGCTTTTGGCCTGCCATAAACAACATTGGGTTGGTCAACTATGAACAAGGAGATGTGGAGAGTGCCATTAAACAATGGGAAGCAGCCATAGGGATTGATAAAGAGGCGGCAGAACCTCAACTTGCGATCGCTGTGGCTCTGTATGCCCAAGGGGATATCGAAAAGGGACTGTTAATGGGAGAAGCGGCAATCCGCCTAGATAGCCGCTATGCTAACTTAGAGTTTCTTAAGGAAAACTTGTGGGGTAAACGCCTGCTTTCTGAAACCAAAAAGTTTCTGGAAAATCCCAGAATCCAAGCCACCATTATCCAGGGTGAAGGTATACCCTAAGTAGCTCAACTCCACCTGTCATGGGTGACTTCTAAAAATAGTGCTTGATCTCTATCAATTGCCAATAGGGGAGGGATGGCAGCCAAATATGGGCAATCATCTCAAGGGCGGTGGTTTTAAGATTGGCAATTTTCAAGACAGGAATTTAATTGTCCTGGGGTAGTAGAGCCATGATTTGATCAACAAACTGTTGATGGTCAACAACGGGTTTGGAGATGTAGTCATCGGCACCACTTTGCTTAAGAAATTTTTCTCTATCCCCTTCCATCGCATGAGCAGTGACCAGAATAATGGGCAGTTTAGAGGTATCAGCATCAGCCTTAAGCATTTGGGTAATCTTAATGCCGTCTACTGATTGACCCTGATAAACACTATGAGCTAGGGAAACATCCATCAAGATAATGTCTGGCTCCCCAGCTTGGGCTAGCTGCATTACTTCTTCTACATCTTCAGTATGCTTTACATTCAAACCGCCCCGCTTAGTGAGAATCTTGGCAAAAACACGAGCATTAATCGGATCATCTTCGACAATCAGAACGGTTTTCATGGGCGTTGCATCAAGAGAGTCATTTTTGGCAAAAGAGTCATTTGATCATAAGTTTGACAGGGAATCTGTCATTTTGCTATTTCAAATTCAAGATGTCATCTTCCCAAGTCTACTTTCCCCACATCCTTAGCTAACTAGTAATGTTCATGGGACTAATACAGGTGATAGGCTGCTTAATACCAGGGAAGCTGACGCTCCTGGCAAAAGCCAACCCACACTGCATCCAAATTTACATTGTAGTGTCTTGGGGACAGTGGAACGGCTTGCTGGAAGCGAAGCTTCTGGCTGGTTAAGCTTGAGCCTGTTTCTTTGAGTCGTGCTTTAGCTAAGCAACACTATA
>NZ_JAAHGN010001223.1:0-2059 GCF_010672485.1 Moorena sp. SIO2C4
TCTTCTGCCATTCCCCTCCTGGGAGGAGTTAGGGGTGGGTTCCTTCTGCCTTCTGCCTTAAAGCAGCCCATTTCTTTCACGAATCAGATAGGATTGCTATAAGCATGTCCCCTCTGACGTAATGCCAAGTCTATCCCCCAGAAATTCGCGCCACTTGGCTAGCTTCACGCTCTGAAATTACGCACCGTTCGCGTAGCGTGGCCGAAAGGCCAAGGTCTCCTAACAAGACAACTGGATAAGGACGCAGTAAGGGTAATACTGGTGCAATTACTTTTTTTTGTTGGCCGAAACTGCTATTTCATTTTTTACCAAGAAGTTCCCAATATACGGGGATGGCATGGTTTCCTCAAACCCGACTTAAAATGCCCGCGCATGTCATAGCTACAAAACTCATAAATATGGTCATCACAGAGGAAAATCAAGATATAAATTCACGAATTTTGTCGTCAATTTTTAGAGTTTAAAACTTCTTATGGTTACGAATAAAAGACTAAATATCAATGTATAAAAGCGATCCAGCGCGGTTTTACCGCGCTGGATCAATACAATGAGCTATAATCTGAGCTATATCCTGACTTTTGGCACTTAAGAGTAATTATCTTTGATTATCTTCTATTTTCTTGAGAATGAAACAGCCCTGGGAACCAACGGGGGCTTTCTCAAAACCAGACAATCTAAATTCATACTTCAATTCAGGAACGCCTAAGTAGACGACAGCATACGCGTCCGTAGGTAAGTTTCTGCGCAGGCGATCGCCACAATTAGGGCAGCTAAACTACTCCAAGCTCCTATGGTTCCTAGGAAATCAATACTAAAGGCCATCAGAAGAGTTATGCAAATATAGGTAATCGCCACTTGACTATGGGAGCAGCCTGATTGCTGGAGCCTCTGGTACAGATGACTACGGTGAGCTTTGAAGATATTTTCACCACGCAGCAGCCGCCGACAGAGGGTATAGATCCCATCGCCGATTAGAGGTAAAGTCAATACCAGTGCTGACCAAGCAGAAGTCGGATTATGATTCTGACTTAGGAGGGTTATCGCCACCACAGCACCTAACACAGTACTACCGACGTCCCCCATAAAAATCTTGGCCGGTGACCAGTTCCAATAGAGAAATCCTGCTAAAGCTGCTACCAATAGCCAGAGAAGGGGCTGATTCAACCAGAGGGCAAAAAATCCTAACTGTACAGCAGTTACTCCGCCTACTAAGCCATCTAAACCGTCCATGAAGTTATAGAAATTAATCAGGGCGGTCATGCCAATGATGGTGAGTAGAGTAGCAATAAGCTCGCCTGCTATACCTAGGTGAGCTAGCCCAGGAAAGGGAAAAGCACCACAGGAGGCGACCACGACGGTAGCAACCGAGAATTGTACTAGATAGCGAACGCTGGCAGGAACTCCTCGCGAATCGTCGATAATGCCAATAATTACCAAGGGAATGAGGGCGAACCAAAGCGTATTTTGTCCGGAATCAATCAGGTTAAGACCAAGAAATTGGCTGGCAATGATGGCAATAGCAAAGGCAATAATAAAACCTAACCCACCCCCTCTGGGTGTGGGTTGACTATGGGAACTGCGTTCGTTGGGGATGTCAATAAGTTGTTGACTTAAGCTTTGTTTAATTAGAGCGACGCTAAGAAGGCTGAGGGAAAAACTGATTACACAGAGAGTTAATAGTGGGTGCATTTAAACTTTTTGATTAATACACCACTATTTACTAGCCTCAGTTAAACATTCAGTATTAAGAGTGAGAAAAGAAAACTTACAATACGTTTCGGTGACAGGGTAAACGGCAGAAGTGTTTAAGCTGTCGCGCATTTAAACGACATATTATTAAATCAGAAAAAAAAACTGAAACTCTTGTCCCTTATGCCGGGTGCATCTCCTAAAAGCTGTTTGACCTGGTGGGTGGAACGGGCATCTTGGTGGAACGGGCATCTTGGTGGAACGGGCATCTTGGTGGAACGGGCATCTTGGTGGAACGGGCATCTTGGTGGAACGGGCATCTTGGTGGAACGGGCATCTTGGTGGAACGGGCATCTTGCCCGTTTCATTA
>NZ_JAAHGN010001224.1:0-2057 GCF_010672485.1 Moorena sp. SIO2C4
TCATAAACAGAGGTTCACGCAGCTTATCGAGAATGCGAGGGGGAATCCCTCCACCGATATAAACACCCCCAGTTGCGAAAAACTTAAGGGCAGCATTTGCGGCTTCAGATGCCAAGATTGAGACAAACATCTCTAAAGCTTGCACACAAAGGGGACATTTATTGGCCAGAGCTGCATTACTAATCGCTGCGGCTGGCTCTCCTTTGCTCATTTCTTCTGCTAACCATTCAGGGGTGTTTCCATGTCCGCTATCCCGCAAATAATTATACATACGAACCAAGCCAGGACCTCCTACAAGAATCTCGTAGCTCACCCGTTTGTATTCTTGCTGAACATAACGCATTAGTCCAACTTGAAGCTCATCCAAAGGAGCAAAGTCAGTACTTCCACCTTCAGATGCGATCGCATGAACTCGACCTTTCACCTCAACGGTTGCTGCTTCTCCTAAGCCAGTACCAGGTGATACTACTGCTCGATTGCCCCCTGGTATTTTAGTGCCGACATTAAGAGTGACTAACTGATCATCTTTTAGGGTTTCTATGCCATAAGCATTGGCTTCTACATCGTTGAGCAAGTTAACCGGAACACCTATAACTGAAACTAATTTAGCTGCTTCTACTTTATCCCAGGGTAAATTAGTCAATTTACACACACCTTCCTTGATTGGACCAGGTAAGCCGAAACAAGCAATTTTAATGGGATGGTCACAGCTTTCAACGAAAGCCCCTACCAGCTCCTCAAAACTGTGATAGTCTTTGCACTTATAAGTGCTTTTTTGGACTACAGAGAGGTTCTCGTCAAATATCGCTAATCGGCAATTTGTTGCCCCTAAGTCACCTGCTAATATCATAAGTAATTCAAAATTACAAATAAAAAAATGCTATCAACGTTTTAAGTTAATTATACCTTAATCAGTAAGCATTCAGCCGTCAGCCGTCAGCCGTCAGCTGATAGCTGATAGCTTACCTTAATCAACTTCTTAAAAATCAATCACTAAAGCTCGGCAATCCGGTTGATTGTGGATATCAACTGCTTCTGTTGTTAATTTTGAGAAGGGAACAGTATTGGTAATAATCGGTTCTAGATCAATCTTCTTTGTGCAAATTAGTTCTATGGCCTGACGAAAATGCTCTGGAGTATATCGATAGCTACCATAAATCTTGAGGGAACGATAATGAATTAAATTAGGATTGCCCCGAAACTCAGTTCCCGGGGGTGTTCCACCAAACCCAACTGCGGTACCGCCACACCTGAGCAGGGTTAATGCCTGTTCATAGGTTTCCCCAGAGCCAACGGCTTCAATAACCACATCAGCACCATAACCGTCGGTTTGAGCCATCACTATCTCTTTGAGAGACTCTCGGGTAACATTAACGGTACAATCAGCCCCCAAAGCTGATGCCTGTTCCAGAGAATCATCATGTTTGCCAGCTAGAATAATTTTGGTAGCACCTCTCAAGCTCGCTAGCTGAAGGAAGGTCAGTCCGACACCGCCATCACCAATAATTACCACGCAATCGGACAAACCAATATTAGATAAGTCAATACCCTGAAGGATACAGGCTAGTGTTTCTGTAAAGGCAGCAAACTCATAGGGAATTGATGAAGGCAGCTCAACGATACCGCTAGCCAGGGAAGCCGGAACGCATACAAACTCAGCCATGCCACCGGGTTGTAACTTAGTTGGGTTGAGGCAATGGCCTAATGCTCCTCGCTGACAGTAAAAACACTCTCCACAGGGTTTTTCTGGGTTGACGGTAACGCGCATCCCTGGCTTGACTTTGGTAACACTCTCCCCTACAGCAACAACATCTCCTGCCAGCATCCTACCAAAAATGACTGGAGGATTATGTTTGGCGTGTCCCACTAATACCGCCCGTGCGTGCATCGCACAAAAGAAACACTTCTGAACCTTTATCAATACTTCCCCTGCGCTAGGTAATGGTCGGTCTATTTTTTCTAAGCGAAAGTTCTCACGTCCTGGACCATACCAGACCGCAGCCTGCATGGTTGTCATAATATTTTGCTCCAATGTTGTTTACTGTGGGTGCATCTCA
>NZ_JAAHGN010001225.1:0-2057 GCF_010672485.1 Moorena sp. SIO2C4
TCTCAGCACTACCATTTTGACAATGTCTTCCACCATCGGGTACTGTTCCAGGTATAGCATGTGAGCCTTAACTTGCTCTAAGGACTGCCTTTCAGTGTCGGTAAGTTCTGGTAACTCGTCCTGCCACTCTCGGAAAAATTCGTCATCCTCTGCTGGGGTCAGGTCAAATTTGACCTTCACGTCATGCAAGCTAAGTTCTGTGACTGGAATCGTCTTCACCATCAGGATTGAGCCAAGGTCTGTCTTAACCTCTCGGGAAACCTATGATCGTGCGCCGCGAAACTTAGGTGAGCTTACCACTAGCCTATCAATCAAACTGCCGATAGCTCCAGGCTCGACCTACTAATGCGATCGCTAAAATCACCGTTGGAGCCAGGATCCCGATCATCCCATTAACGGATGTAGCGGCAATGGGTACACTGGGGGCAACGTATTTAATAATAACAGAAATTATCGTGGAGAGGATGACGAGTTTGAGAATGAAGCTTAGTTGATTATCCATGTTGCCATTGCCCTATTGCTATTACTATATTATTGCCATTGGTGAATAACCACTAGGTAATGTCATGATAAGAGGTAAAACCACCAAGTCATGGGGTTTGAGGGATTCTTAAGGCAAGCTGCGGATGGAACATAATGTGAAAAAGACTAATTCTACCGACAATCACGATAATCAGCGCTTACAGCTATTTATTTACCTTGTCCCCATCTTTGGCTTGTTTCCAGCACTGTGGACATTGTACCACTCTCAGGGAAACCGACAGGAAAAAACGGTGAGTCGCTTGTCCGTCACCTTGGCCTTTGGTTGGTTGCTAGGGTACAGTTTATTATCAGCAGGAGCACAATTGTCGGAATTTTGGACATTACGCTTGCTGTTTCTCAATGCTATGCTGACATCTGGCTATTTTCTGGTCAGTTTCGCTGTGATGGTGCGCTTATGGCAGCGCCAGTCACCACGCCTGCCTTGGATTAGCCGGATCTCTGAAGGAATCCTGGGCAAGTATTTGTCCTAGTCTAGGGGTTTACTTAAATAAATGATGTACTCTAATGATGGTTTTGACTGACGGATTGGGCAAGCTTGATCGAAAATTTACCTGATCAGGCAGCAACCTGTTAAAAAACCTGCTATAGAGTATTAATACTAAACCTTAAGATGGAAGCTCCAGGTCAACCATGTGAAACCGGTCAGCAGTGAATAGTCTTCTTCTGTCAATACCATCCCTATTGCCTGTGTGTGAGGAAGCCCAGTGCCAGTTCAAAGAACTTATCGAAAACGCCGTGTAGTGAGAAGACCTACTCGCCCCGTTCGCAGAAAAAAGGTAAAAGTCAAGGGAGGGAATTTGCTCTGGCTTTGGCTAGGTTTTACCGCAGTGGCCATGTCATCTGCGGCAGCAGGTGCAATCCTAGCTGTATCCCTGGCAAGTACCCCTTTGCTGCAAAATGAACTGACTCCGGACGAGAAATCTGTATTTAACCAAGAAGAAACCATCTCCAGCAACAGCATGCACTTGCCGGAGTTGACTCGACCAGTTAATATCTTATTTCTTGGTATTAAAGTCCTAACCTCTGATCTCAAGCAACCCCCAGAAGTAGACCTGGGATACCACGCTCTGGTCAATTCCTTAGAGGGTTTGTCAGATACCATGCTCCTGCTACGGTTTGACCCAAATGGGGAAAAAGTCAAAGTGCTGTCCATGCCTCGTGATACTCAAACTCGTATTGAGAAACATGGTAAAATCAAGCTCAATGCTGCCAATTATTTTGGCGGACCTGCCCTCACAGCAAAGGCGGTCAGTGATCTTCTCGATGATGTGCCCATTGACCGTTATATCCGAGTAAACGTTCAGGGTGTGGAAAAACTGGTGGATGCCTTGGGAGGAGTTACGGTCTATATTCCCAAGGATATGAAGTACACTGACCACTCTCAACACCTTTATATCAACCTCAAAAAAGGCAGACAGCACCTGGATGGTAATAAAGCGATGCAGTTCCTGCGGTTTCGCTACGACAAGTATGGGGATATTGGTCGAGTTCAGCGGCAACAAATGCTGATGAGA
>NZ_JAAHGN010001226.1:0-2056 GCF_010672485.1 Moorena sp. SIO2C4
TCTCGGCAACATTTTCTCTAACTGTTTACTAACCCTAATTTTGCCATTTACACCAAACTGATGCTAGGCCAGAAAAAGGTTATAAACTACGGTCAAAGCGTTGTTTGATGCGAGTAGCCTTACCAACGCGATCGCGTAAATAGTATAGCTTGGCTCGACGTACCTTGCCTCGACGGATTACTTTTATATTAGCAATTTTTGGAGAATGGAGTAGAAAAACCCGTTCCACACCAACCCCTTGGAAAATCCGGCGTACTGTAATCGTTTCATTAATGCCACCATTGCGCATGGCAATCACAGTGCCTTCATAGGGTTGAATCCGTTCCTTATTACCTTCTTTAATCCGTACCCCTACACGCACGGTGTCACCGACGTAGATGGTAGGGACGTTGTCCTTAAGTTGTTCCGCTTCTATGGAACGAATGATTTCTTGAGCATTCATGGTTTTTGCCTAAAAGCACCAGTTTTTGATTATATCCCAAAGAAAGACTTGAAGTCTAGAATTTTTTGGGAAAAGGTAGGACTTCAGCACCACTACCTGTGTCTGTGTCTGTCTATTTGGTGTAAATAGCTGATCTCGTAGGTGTATCTACTCTCTGTTGCTTGCTTTTTTTGCCTTGAGTACTCAAACGTACACCTATAATACCAAGGGCTAGTAAACCTAATGTAGCAGTAGGTTCATCAACTCTAGCCTCAGAGGAAAATCTAGCCTCAGATGACACTGGATACAGGAACTGGCGACCAGCGTAGTCATCGTTAACCAATGGGCTAAGGTTGGTGACTGGGTTCCCTGGAGCTATACCTAGTCCCCGGGATTCCATCAGAATATCTACGCCTGGGGTGTCAACACCAGGATCCTGATCTGGAACTGTAAACAATGAAAATGGTGAAGCAGCTGGATTGAGGGGATCGATTAGTTGGGCAATCGGGTTGCTCAATGTGGCTAGAGCTGTGGCGCTAGTACTGCCATCATAGTTGTCGTCGATAAATCTATTAGCACTGATGTCTCCTTCGATGTCCCCTAATCCAATGGCATGACCGATCTCGTGGGTCAACAATCGCCTGAAAAAGTCGAGGGTATATACTGTTCCGGCATTATTGTTGAAGGTCATATCTGCCCCGATAATGGCGCTTGAGCCTGCGTAATTTTCCGTTCCAGAAGTGAGAGTTACAGTATCGTTGATGTAATAGAAAAACGATTCACCTTGGGGTGAGGTATTTCCAGGATTCCAGAAAGTTGCATCTGTCGATGCCAACAGGTCAATCTCGGCACCATCTGGGTGAACGCCTCCTGTACCGGTTCCTATTACTGATGTCTCTAAATCTGCTACAAATGACAAATCGGTACCTAACCCAGAAACTGGGTCAACTACAGTCCAGGCGTTGAACGCAGCCTCAATGGCATTTTGAAACTCGTTGACACTAGGAACAATATCCCAGGTGAATAAATCTCGGTAAGCTTGATAGGAACCGCCCTGTAGTGAGTATCGCAATCCGCCGTCCAAGGAACGATCTTGTCCTTGGATAGTCCTTGGAGCTGCATCCCATCGGGAGCCACCTCCGAGTGTGTTACCAGACCGGTTAAAAATTACAAAAGCGTCAGAGCGTCCTGGGTTAGCAACTTCAATGGCGGCGAAGCTCAAAACAGACCCTAGGATGGCTAGTGATAGGTTTTGTGTCAGTTTGAGTAAATCCATAGGTTGTTTGTTTTTGGAGTTTGTTTTCATAAGATTTTTGATTTTCATACATTAAAATCTATTGGCAGATTAGTTTGCTCAATATCAAATGACCTGTTTTTTTGAAATCCGCTTTAATTCAATTAAATATCAAATTTAATTGAATAACATCAATAAAAATACGGAAATTTTATAAATCTAGTAAATTTTATGATTGCGAAATATAGCAGAAGTCAGAAGTCAGAAGTCAGAAGTCAGAAGTCAAACTCTTGCGCTTCTTGATGCAGTCGCTCATGGGGGAAACCCCCAAGACCGCGCTGCATCGCTTACAAAGGGTGTGAGACTTTTGTCATGTCCTAACTGCCCTGGCGACTGCTATA
>NZ_JAAHGN010001227.1:0-2055 GCF_010672485.1 Moorena sp. SIO2C4
TCCAGGGTGCTCTGGAGTAGTTCATGATCACAGAATTTTGCCCACCATTACCGGTTGATGTCAGATATGCGTACCCATTAATGTTGTAGGGTGGGCAAAAACACCAGGGTGCTTTGGAGTAGTTCATGATCACAGAATTTTGCCCACCATTACCGGTTGATGTCAGATATGCGTACCCATTAATGTTGTAGGGTGGGCAAAAACACCAGGGTGCTTTGGAGAAATCTAGATCATCGAAATTTTGCCCACCATTACCGGTTGATGTCAGGTTTGCGATCGCGTTTGGCCGTAGCCATCCTGATTCAAACCTCACTGATTAATCCCTTGCTGGTGGGCAGGCAGTAGCCTTAGGGTGCGTTAGGGACCGGCTCTCCTGGATTTTTGGCCGATTGGCTGCCCGCGCGAAAATATATTAGACTTCGCGGCAGTTGTCGGGAACAGGGAACAGCGGATCACCGGAACAGTGGACAAGAATTGACGCAAAGCGATGCAGAGGTGCGACCCGTGGCGAATTTAATTCGACGACTGTAAGCGCACCTAAGTGGTCTTGGGGAGGCAGCGCGGTCTTGGGGGTTCCCCCCATGAGCGACTGCCGTGGTTTCCACCACTCGCTATTGCATCAAGAACACTATTAGAAAAATACTTTTGCAAGAGGTCTATTGTAACGGGCAAGATGCCCATTCCACCAAGATGCCCATTCCACCAAGATGCCCATTCCACCAAGATGCCCATTCCACCAAGATGCCCATTCCACAGTTAGTTGGTAGCCGTAGGGTGCGTTAGGGACCGGCTCTCCTGGATTTTTGGCCGATTGGCCAGGGTTGAGACAGCCGGTCCCGTAACGCACCAGGATCAGCCATCAGTTTCTTTGAAGTTTGTGATCGCATTGAGATCATCTTGGTGGTGCGTTACGGATGCGATGCTGCTGGCGAAACATTTATTAACACGCTGAAAGCCTTGATATTCAGTGTAATGGTCGAAAAACATTTTATAGTTTTGTAACGTAATCAACGGCAGAATAAGTGTTTTGGATGTTAACTTATATTTCGCCAGCAGCATCCGGATGCGATCGCATTAATTTCCAGATATGCGATCCCATTGAGATCATCTTCGTGGTGTGTTACCGGTGCGATCGCATTAATTTCCAGATATGCGATCCCATTGAGATCATCTTCGTGGTGTGTTACCGGTGCGATCGCATTAATTTCCAGATATGCGATCCCATTGAGATCATCTTCGTGGTTTGTTACCGGTGCGATCGCATTAATTTCCAGATATGCGATCCCATTGAGATCATCTTGGTGGTTTGTTACCGGTGCGATCGCATTAATTTTGAGAAATGCGAACGCGCCCCGCGTGACCAAAGGTCAATCCCATCCAGCTCTCTGCACACTCCCCAGGTGGTGCGTTACGGGGCGGACTATCTCAACCCGGGCGTTGAGGCCACAAATAACGGCAAGCCCGCCCCTAACGCACCCTACGCCTCTCCCGATTCCCGATTCCCGATTCCCGATTCCCGACTCCCGATTCCCGATTCCCTACTCCAAAAGTGCCGCATCAATTCCTAGTTCCTGAAGTTGTTCCGGACTAAGAGCCTTCAATTGTGCCACCAACTGTTGCCGCTTTTGTTGCTCCTGCTGGACTTGAGCCTCAGCGTAGGTTGCCCGCTCCTGGCCAGTCAGTAGTAGATTTCCCTGTCGATCCCACCATCGCAACCAAGGTTGTTCAGCTAAACCGAGATACGTGCCTTGCCATACCCCTAGTTCTACATTCATGCGATTAATGGGATAGTGGTTGCGCTCGTTAGGACTCAGGCGCTCGTAGGTGCCATCTTCCCAGTGGTAAACTTCCAACTCCCCGGTATTGATCATAAAGATGCCGTAGTAGGGAATGCGGATAATTTTTTCGTATACCCAGAATTTCCCGGGTTTTTGAACAGTACCATCTACGGCTTGTAACGGTGTTCTATCCCGTTCTTCCGCACCGGTCCCCGATGCAAACTCTAGGGCAATCAGAGGTGTTATATATTCCCGCCACAACACATAAGAGCGTCTA
>NZ_JAAHGN010001228.1:0-2052 GCF_010672485.1 Moorena sp. SIO2C4
TGATCCGCAAACAAGGAGGAAGTAGGGAATCGGGAATCGGGAATCGGGAATCGGGAATCGGGAATCGGGAATCGGGAGCAGGGAATAGGGAATCGGGAATCGGGAGTAGGGAGTAGGGGACTAAAACAGCTTTTATAGCAACAAAGATAGCGTTTTTTATAGCTATTAGATACACATGATTTTTTCCCTCTTACCTCTTACTTCTTATCTTTTAGCTGCTCCCTGCTCCCTGCTCCCTGCTCCCTAAAATCCAGAACTTTTCACCTTATAACTATGAGAATTGTTATATGTCACTCCACCCGGCCAAATCGCCCAAAAGGAAAGAGACGGAATAAGACTTCACCATCAATTTGCTCCCTATCCACCAAGCCCACCAACAACTTATCCTGATCATCTGGATTTTTACCCAAAACTAAATAGCAACAAGGGGGGATTTCTCTCTCTAATTCGTCCTTATCTTGGATAGGAATTCCTTGAATGTAGTCAGTTTGCAGCAGTTGACCATTGACATAAACCTCTCCTTGCTTAATGGCAAACGTTTCCCCAGGTAACGCCACAATCCGCATAATGTACTTCTTACGATTAAAGCCTTGCTCAGCCAAATCCTTAGTCACCCAAAAGTGAATCACATCTCCGTGGTGGAATTTGCGCCAATGACGGGTCACAATATCCCTGAGAACCACATCACCGCTCTGGACTACTGGTACTACCGTTGATTTTAGCCCACTGTCAACCCTATAGATGCTGCTACTAATAATTAGAAAAACAAACAGAGAAAATCCCAACAGAATATAGCCCAGCCCAGTGTTTTTAGAACCTTCAATCAGGGGGGGAGGAACAGGTTTATTGCCCACAAAATGCTGACGCAGGGCATCATGAAGAAAACGGTAACGCCCTCCCACTTGCTGAATCAACCGCCGTTCTGTGGCATAACTGAGGAACCTGGCATAGTTCCAAGGAATTGCTCCCCTTTGCCACAAAATTAGCCTCAGGGTAAAGTGCCGTATCAAGTCTTGACCCCCAGTTGCTAGTGCCGAAAGCAAGCCTACAAGTAAACCGGTGCTTAAAGAGCTAGTCAAATCAAGGTTAGTTCCTGTAAGCATGGAGACAACGGGATTAATTAATGCCCCAGCCGGAAAAGCAAACAGGGGAATAATAAACGTTTTTTTCAACGATTCTTTGATACCTTGATTAGGTTTTACCTTAGCTTTAAGTTCTGTTTTTAGCCCATAAATCTGCCCATAAATCTGCCCATAAATCTGCCCTAAAATCAGCCCATAAATCAGCCCATAAATCAGCCCATAAATCAGCCCTAAAATCAGCCCATAAATCAGCCCATAAATCAGCCCTAAAATCAGCCCATAAATCAGCCCAGATTTCACGCCATACCAAGTTATAGTAAAAGCTTCAGCCTGTAGTTCGTAGTATTTAAATTCCTCGAAAATCAGCCCATAAATCAGCCCTAAAATCAGCCCTAAAATCAGCCCTAAAATCAGCCCTAAAATCAGCCCTAAAATCAGCCCTAAAATCAGCCCTAAAATCAGCCCATAAATTAATCTAAAAGCAAGTCTTTGTCCACCTTTTTTCAACCAATATGACTGCATATTTTCAATTAAAAATTCAGTGGTTGAATCGGCTACTAATTGCCGGGCTAGATAAGTCAACCAATGTCTAGTATCCTCATCCCCATAAGGAACTCCCTTGGGATATTTTTGCTGATCAAGGGGTAACTTTAAGCGCTCCTCCACATAGGCTGACCACAGTTGTGCTTTATTGGTAATCGGCTGCCCCTGGTATGCCGTCACCATCACGTTTAAAAACAGGGGTTTATCTGCCAGTTCTCTCATCTGGGCATCACTGGATAGCACTTGCCAAAGCTTCGGTTTATCGAGGCGCTGGAGATAATTTTGGATTTGGACATCATTGGGGGACTGCAAGCAATAAGCCCCATTAAGTTTACGTAGTTTGACTATTCCCTGCTGATATTCTTCCAGGCGACAGCAAACCACCCCACGGCGTTGGATGTTTTGCTTGAAAAACTGATTAATTTTG
>NZ_JAAHGN010001229.1:0-2050 GCF_010672485.1 Moorena sp. SIO2C4
TTGTGGTAAAATCCAGGTTGGAACTGAGATAGGGAAACAGCGCTCCACGGTAATCTCCATCTGGTTGAATGATATCCCGCACTTCCTTGCTGCCCAGATCGAAATCGTGATTCCCAAAGGTGGAAGCTTGGATACCCAGTTGATTGTGGATTTCGATATTAGCGTGACCAATACTAGCTTCTCCCACAGGGGTCTCGTTCAACCTAGGGTCGCTGCCCGCAAACAGGAACGGACTGGGAATGTAGTTGTCTCCAGAGGAGAGGACAACCGTGTTGGGGTAGTCCTCCTTCAGGGCATTCAGGACGGCGGAAAACCGAGGAGCATCTTCCAATGCGGCCAGTCCAGCCTCAAAATCTGAGGCATGGAGTAGTTGCAGAGTAAAAGGCTCTGTATCTGAGTCAACCACCTCTGGCTCAGGGTTACTGGTGCCTGTAGAGCCTATATCGGGAATGGGTCGATTCTGTTGTGCTATCACAAGGTAGGCAACGATGGCCAAAACTAGGGCGATCGCAACTCCTACCCCTATTTTCCAAATCCGGTTCCAATTCATTTTATATACCTAATTTGTGCCTTGTTTAATCTATCAAGTTATTGGCTTTTTTTATACGATAGGTGGCCGTTGCAATACCAAACAACGACCACCTATTTCTAATCCCGTAAGCATTCAGCCGTCAGCCGTGAGCTAAAAGCTAACGCTGCTTGAGGTGCCGTCAGACATTCTCGTAGTCTAGCCACAATTTTTTGACTGATAGCTGATAGCTGATAGCTGATAGCTGATAGCTGATAGCTGATAGCTGATAGCTGATAGCTGATGGCTTACTTTAATTCAACAGTTACTTATCGAATAACTTCGTGAATTATTCTGTTCCAGAAGTCAAAATCACTGCCATCTTCGGGATTTTCAGGCAACGGAGCTATCTCAGATGTTACGTTAGATGGGGAGTACCAAATCGGAGAAGTATACACCCGTTCTTGTAGGGTTAAGGGAATTTCCTCAGCCATTTCTATCTGATAAAATACCTTGTCGTAGTCCGTCCAACGAGGAGTCGGAATTTCCAGCACCCGCGCGTAGTAAAATGCCTTTTGGGTAGGATCGAAGTCCGGGTCTGTCCAAACCTGAGCCAGCTCAACCGCACCAATGCTATTTGTCCACTCGGCTGTGTCGGTATTGACGGTACCGGTATCTTCCATCGGATCGTCCGTCTCACAGATAGCAGGATTGACCTCACAACCCACAAGGGGAAGCTTACCAGTTGTGTCATTAGGTACGCGATCGCCTGACCAGACCACATCGTAAACTTTCTCCTGGGTTTGGCCATTCTCCAGCCAGCCCTTGACAATTTGAATCCGATCAAGGTTCCCCCGAATCGGATCTTTCAATGCAGCTACTAAAAAGGTGGGAACTTTTCCTTCTGGCATACTGGTCAGATCGCTTCCCATAGGAACGCCTTTGGCATAGCCCACTTGTCCAGGGTTAAAACTCACATCTTCCGAGGTAAAATCCCAACCGCCAAAGAAGCGAACTATCATCCTTGGTCCGCTGGTGGCATAAACTTCCCGTCGTGCCATGGCATCAAACAGGGACTCGCGGGTATTGGCTTCAGCCCAAACTCCTACAAAGCCAGCTGCTCCATACTGCCATCCGAACCGGTTCACCTCAGGATTCTCCGGAACACAGTTGCCATCTTGATCCTTAGTAAAACAACTTGTCTTTGAGACGTGTTCTGCCCGTTCGGGGCTAGGGGTATAAATGGGAAACTTGCCCATAAAGCTATTTTCTTCCACCACGGAAATCCCAATATGGGAATCCGTGGAACCTACCAGACCAAATTTGAAGGGATTAGCTCCCAAGTCTTCTTCAAACTTCAATCCATTCTTGAGGGCAGCACGGGCATACTCATGCTCGTACATATCAGGTGTTTCAGGAGCGGTCAGGTCTAGATTACCATTATCCCAACCTGCAATTTCAAAACTAGCAAATTCATCATCAGGAGACAAAAAAGGATGAGTCTCCCCCGCTCCTTTAATTTGGATAACTTCATAGAGTGGC
>NZ_JAAHGN010000123.1:0-11191 GCF_010672485.1 Moorena sp. SIO2C4
TCCTCTATGGCAGTAATACCAGCTGCTAATAGAGATTTGCCCCCATCACAAACTGCCTTTAGCGCTCCATTATCAAGATAAAGTTTCCCGGCTGGCACTAAACTGTAAGCAATCCAGTGCTTGCGGGCTTTATTGGTTTGAGCTTGGGGGGCAAACTGGGTGCCCAGGGATTCTCCCTGTAAAATTCTTTCTATGTTATTCGGACGTCGTCCTTCAGTGATTACAGTTCTAACCCCAGCATTGGTAGCAATTCGGGCAGCAGCTACTTTAGTTACCATCCCACCAGTGCCCCAACCAGAGCCTGAGTCATCAGCTTGTACCTCTAGTTCAGTTAACTCCTCAATGCTATTGACTGAAATAATTGGTTCAGCATCCGGTACCTTACGGGGGTCTGCTGAGTAAAGTCTATCCACATCAGTTAGTAAAAACAACCAATCCGATTCAATCAAACTAGCGACTAGGGCGCTAAGGGTATCGTTATCCCCAAATTTAAGTTCATCTACGGCTACCGTATCATTTTCATTCACCACAGGGATCACCCCCAGCTGGAGTAGCTCCCGAAAGGTAGCATAGGCATTGACATAGCAACTACGCTGTACAAAATCTCGGCGGCTGAGGAGAATCTGAGCAATAGGTTGGTTGAGGTTACTAAATAAGTCATCATATATCCGCATCAGCCGTCCTTGACCAACTGCTGCGATCGCTTGTTTGAGAGGGAGTGTATTCGGTCGTGATGTTAAGCCCAGTCGCCCACAGCCAATCCCCACAGCGCCAGATGTAACCAGTACCACTTGATGACCTTCAGAACGGAGCCGACTCAGGGTTTCCACTAGGGCAGCAATAGTGGATAGGGCCAACTGACCTGTTGCTGGTTGGGTTAAACTAGATGTGCCGACTTTGACAACTATCTTTTGATTGGTCATTGGTCATTAATCTGGTTTCTGTTGATCATACCTTCGAGGGGGAATCTATGTCAGGTGTAGTTTTCCTCTGGTACCACTGCCAAGTATGTGATTTTGATCACATACTTGGGTTGTGTAACTTACAAGACATTCAGGTGAATATTGCTAAGCTTTTGGGAATCATAGGAATAAGAAGTACTTGCTATGAGCCATCATAGTTCCAGATTGATGAACTATACTGGTAAACTTGAGCTACTTTGTATAATCGACACACCCTACAACAACAGGGGAATTCAGTCCGCTAATCACCTCTAACCAGTAACATCCAGGTGAGATCGTTGCTAATTATTAGTGTGACTCTTGTGCTAAGGCGTGCTGTGCAATGTGCTTGAATTCTAGCTAGAAAAGCTAAGGGTAAATAGGAATTGGGCCAAGGGTACTTGACTATTCTAGCTTTACCTTTGCCCCTTCCTGGATTACCATACACTGACACCCTCTTCGTCAGAAAACCCTCACTGATGAACTAACTGCAAAAGCCTGCAAGGAAAAATTATGTCTAATACCCACAACTTATTCACTATTCGTTTTTGGGGCGTCAGAGGTAGTATTGCCTGTCCAGGACCAGAAACAGTTCGGTATGGAGGCAACACACCTTGTATAGAGATCCGAGTTGGTCGTGAGCGTCTGATTTTTGATGGTGGCACAGGGTTGCGAGTTTTGGGACAGTCTCTCCTGAAAGAGATGCCCGTAGAAGCTCATCTATTTTTTACCCACTCCCATTGGGACCATATTCAGGGTTTCCCTTTCTTTACCCCTGCCTTTATTAAAAGGAATTGTTTCCATATTTATGGCACCCGCGCCCCTAATGGTGCCACCATCGAGAAACGTCTAACTGATCAGATGACCCACCCAAATTTTCCGGTGCCCTTGCAAATTATGCAATCGAAAAAGAAGTTCTATGACCTTGAGATTGGAGAAACAGTCAATATTGGTGAGATTACGGTAGAAAATGCACCCTTGAACCATCCAGGTGAAGCCGTTGGCTATCGAGTTAACTGGCGAGGCTATTCAGCTGCCTACATCACTGACACAGAACACCTCGAAGAAGGTTTCGATAAAAATGTCCTGCGGCTGGCCCGTAATGCAGACCTGATGATTTATGATGCTGCCTACACTGATCAAGAATACTACTCTGAGATATCGAGCAAAATTGGTTGGGGACATTCCACCTGGCAGGAAGCTATCAAAGTTGCTCGAGCTGCTAATGCTAAAAAATTAGTCATCTTCCATCATGACCCCCTCCATAACGATGATTTCTTGGATCAGCTTGGAGAACAGGCTGTTAAGGAGTTTTCTAATACGATTATGGCGCGGGAAGGTCTGGAAATTGACCTAGTGGAATCCTCTAGGTCACATCTGCTTGAGGTTAAGGATGGGAAAATGCCTCTGAGCAAAGTTTAATCTAGCAATTTTCAAGGTCGTGAGGTACAAAATGCTAGGTTTTAGGGAGCAGGGAGTAGGTTTTAGGGAGCAGGGAACAGGGAACAGGGAACAGGGAACAGGGAACAGGGAACAGGGAACAGAACAGGGAACAGGGAACAGGGAAAAAATCCTGTGTACCTCATAGTTATGAAAAACGCTGTAAGTATGATCAAATTATGATCAACGCTATATCATTCCTAAAAATAAAATTAATTGTTAATTAAAAATTAAAAATTAAAACTTAACAATTAACAATTAACAATTAACTTTCAGAGGATAACCGATTTTAAAAGTGATTAACTGTACTTAATAATATAACATGCTTCTTATAGTCATAGGCGGTCTTTTTAAAGTAAAGACCGCCTATAAAGTGCTGCTGATAGTTTGTCAGCATTCAGCGGTCAGCGGTCAGCGGTCAGCTTCTTTTATTAAAAAGCTGTTTCCGTAGCTTGGCCAATAGCTGAATGCTGATAGCTGAATGCTGATAGCTGAATGCTGATAGCTGAATGCTGATAGCTTACTTATTATCTAAGCTGCAACTTGAGCTTGATCAGATACTTGGGGTGCTGCTTTTAAAGATGTTTGGAGAGATTCTAGCTGAACCGATAGGTTTTGGATTTGACTTTGGAGTGCTTCAACTAGCACAATTTTTTTCGCCAGAACTTGAGGATTTCTGATGCTTGTGGATTGTTCAGATGCAGAAGAAGTATTCTTGATGCCGTCGCGAATGGGGGAAACTCCCTTTGGCCGACTGCATCCCTTGGTGTAGCCTAAGAACGTTTGAGCAGAGGCAAACTGATAGATTCCAGCTTTTACCTTACTCTGTTGCCATGACATCCCTAGGTTTTCAAGCACTGGTTCCTGGGTAACTATTAACGGTTCCATAACTGTTATCGGTTTCTCCATGACCACGGTCCGAGAAACCTTCTTTGCCATCGGTACGCTGGCAGCAGCAAATTTTACTTCTTCATAAGCAACCACATTATCTAGCTTCTGTTGCTTCTCTGTGTTCAGCTCGGATGTTGAAACTTGTAGTTGTTGAATTAACTTTTCCTTCTCCTGAAGAGCTTGCTCGATAGTGTCTAACTCAGACTCAATGGTAGCTGACTTCCGGGAAGAGTCCTGCCACCCAGCTAAAGTAGCATTAGAGATACCTACTCCCAAACTGATTAACATCGCTAGTCCCAAGTAAGGAGCCGCCGAATCCCTGACTTTACCATGAAAAAATAGTTCATCTTGCATGCGGATGGTGAGGGACTCTTCACCAAATAGGGCTACGGGTAAGGTGAAGACACAAAAGAGTGTAGTTGAAATGAAGACTGGTGCCAAGATTAATTTTTGGATTGTAGATCCGTTCACAATTACTCCCTTAGGATAGCTACTTAAAACTCAATGACTAGTACCGCTTTGTGGCACTTAAAAACGCTGATCATGTCAGCTTTTCGTTTGTTTTGAACGGTAGCTTTATTTCCAGCGTTTTGTCCTAGTTTGAACCTCAGGGGTTTGCGATCGCATTTGCGTTATGTTAGCGATTGGGTATACCTCATGTTTGATTTAAGTCCAATCCTAGGGCAACTCCATAACTTTCCTTAACTTTTAGTTATCGACTGCTCTTGGTGAGATCGGTAGATTATTTGTGTACGGAGCAAAAACAGGAACAATACCGGCTACGGAGCCTGTAACGTTACCTAGCCATTGAGTTCACCACCAGTACTAGAACTTGTTTAAGGTAAGCATTTAATCATGAACCAATCTACAATCGATAAATCTTTCCTGAGACCAATCGTGTTATCTACAATTATCTTTGCTCTTCTGAGCTTGCCCATAGTTATGCTCGGGGCAAAGCCGATCTGTATGAAGTTCCTAGAGAGTCGGATAGTTGATGCTAAACTGATGAATGCTGCGACGCGCTGATTAAGGTTTCACTAAACTGCTTAGACCTTTCGTAATCCTGATTCTTTTGGGAATGCTGGTTGCCAGTGTGCTCCTGTCCCAGTTTTGGGCACTACCAGCACTGACCCAGCCCCCTGTTCAACTCACCCTATTGATGGGAGCGGGGGAATTTGCTTATTGGCAGGAACTACTGGTCAAGAATTTTGAGCTAGAGAATCCAGATATTCAAATCGAACTGATCGAAGGACCATTAAACTCTGACTTAACAGAAGACCTCTATACCTCTGCTTTCATTTTAGGAGACTCACCCTATGACCTGATTAACATGGACGTGATTTGGGCTCCTAAATTTGCCGCTGCAGGGTGGTTACTAGATTTATCGGAGCGAGTTAGTAAGGAGTATTTAAACGAATTTCTGGATAAAGCAGTTGATTCAGGACGCTACCAGGGGAAACTATACCGCATACCATTCCGTTCCGATGGTGGTATCCTCTACTATCGTCAGGATTTGCTAGAGCAAGCTGGATTCCAAGCCCCAAAAACCTTTGAGCAGTTGGTCAACATTTCCCAACAATTGCAGGAAAACCATGATCCCAAATGGGGCTATCTTTGGCAAGGTCGTCAATATGAAGGGTTATCAGCCATGTTTGTGGAGATACTTGCAGGCTTTGGTGGTTTCTGGGTTGACCCGGAAACCTTGGAAGTGGGTTTGGATAAACCGGAAGCGATTAAAGCTGTAGAATTTCTGCGCAGCACCATCAAACAAGGGATTTCACCCCCTGGCGTCACTACCTATCAGGAAGAAGAAACACGACTGTTGTTTCAAAATGGGGATGCAGTATTTCTGAGGAATTGGCCCTATGTTTGGTCATTGGCAAATCAAGAGGGTTCAAAGGTCAAAGGCAAGATTGGCATTAGCCCTATGGTTCATGGTCCTGGTGGCAAAGCTGGTGCTTGCTTAGGAGGTTGGGGTTTGGGAATTGCTAAATCTTCCAAACATCCTGAGGAAGCCTGGAGAGCTATTGAGTATTTCACCAGTGAGAAAGCCCAGCGTCAGTATACTCTGGAAACTGGCTATCTGCCAACCCGACGGAAGCTGTTTGCAGACCCAGAGATTGTTGCGAAATATCCCCACTATCCAAAAATGCTAGAGGTGTTAGAGGGGGCTGTCTTGCGTCCACCAGTTCCCCAATATTCTCAGGTATCTGATATTTTACAACGGTACCTCAATGCTGTGCTAACTAATCCCAAACTCAGTGCTGAAAAAATGATGAAAGCAGCAGCTGATCAAACCCGTAGACTGTTGTCAGTAGAATTTAGAATGAAGAATGAAGAAGGAAGAATGAAGAAGGAAGAATGAAGAAGGAAGAATGTAGAATGTAGAATGTAGAATGTAGAAGGAAGAATGTAGAAGGAAGAATGTAGAAGGAAGAATGTAGAAGGAAGAATGTAGAATGTAGAATGTAGAAGGCAGAAGGCAGAAGGCAGAAGGCAGAAGGCAGAAGGCAGAAGGCAGAAGGCAGAAGGCAGAAGGCAGAAGGCAGAAGGCAGAATGTATAATTCTAAATTCTAAATTCTAAATTCTAAATTCTAAATTCTAAATTCTAAATTCTAAATTCTAAATTCTAAATTCTAAATTCTAAATTCTAAATTCTAAATTGTTGAATGAAAACTGATCCGATAGCAGCACAGGAGCAAAGGACAGGGTGGTTGTTGGTAACACCAGCCTTGCTACTACTGCTGCTAGTCTATGGCTATCCTATTTTGCGTTCGTTCTGGTTAAGTTTGTTCACTAAGAACCTAGGAACACAGCTACAACCGGTCTTTTCTGGTCTGAATAATTATGGGCGAATGATTGGGGATGGTCGCTTCTGGCAGAGTCTCTGGAATACTGTGATTTTTACCTCAGTATCTGTTGCTCTGGAACTGGTGTTAGGAATTGCGATCGCATTAATTTTAAATCAAACCTTTAAAGGAAGGGGTATTGTGCGCACCATCGCTATCCTGCCTTGGGCCTTGCCAACTGCTTTGATCGGTCTAGTATGGGCTTGGATGTTTAATGACCAGTTTGGGGTTTGGAATGATATCTTACTGCGTCTAGGTATTATTCAAGACGGAATCAACTGGCTAGGATACCCTACAACAGCGATGATGGCAGTGATTGCCGCAGACGTTTGGAAAACTACACCCTTCATCAGCATTTTGCTCCTAGCTGGCTTGCAGTCTATTCCCCAAGACCTATACGAAGCCCATGCCCTAGACGGTGCTACCCCCTGGCAAAGTTTCAAGCAAATTACTCTACCGCTATTGACGCCCCAAATCCTAATTTCCCTACTGTTCCGCTTTGCCCAAGCTTTCGGAGTCTTCGACCTGATCAAAGTGATGACTGGAGGTGGTCCGGGAGGAGCTACAGAAGTTGTATCTCTCTACATCTATACCACTGTCATGGATTATCTAGACTTTGGTTATGGTGCTGCCCTTGTGGTAGTAACCTTTTTGATACTGGTAACCACGGTGGTAATTATAGCCCTAGGCTCACGCAACTAATGACTATTCTGCCTCAGGAGTTACGCAAAGCCCCCTAAATCCCCCAATTCTGGGGGACTTTGACATCATTCCCCCCCAAATTGGGTGGTTAGGGGGGCAAAACCAACTCAACTTCGTAAGTCCTATGCCTAACTCATCATCCCCTCAACCGAAAACAAAACAAATTAACATTATCAAACTAATTATCCTGCCCCTAGGAATCATCTTATTGATAATTTTCTGCCTAGCACCACTCCTTTGGCAATTCCTCACTTCCATCAAAGTCAACCAAGATATCTCTTCCCTTCCCAATATTTATTTCCCTAAGCGGTATACACTTGACCACTATATAAACTTATTTACCCTGCGCCCCCTAGTCCACTATATTTTCAACAGCACCTTTGTATCAATTACTTCCACACTATTGTGTTTAGGGATAGGAACTCCCGCTGCTTACGCCTTAGCACGGTTAACCCTAAGGGGAGAAAAAATCATCATTGCTGGGATTATCATTATCACATTATTTCCCTTTATTTTGATATTCCTAGGACTCCTGGAACTTATCAAAATTATTAAACTAGGGAATAATTATCTAAGCCTGATTATTTCCTATACAGCTATCAACCTTCCTCTCACCCTATTAGTGATGCGCAGCTTTTTTCAACAGCTACCGCCAGAGCTAGAAGATGCTGCTAAAGTCGATGGCTATAGCACCTGGCAAATGCTAATCCAAATTCTATTACCCCTAACCGTTCCAGCTTTAGTAACAACAGGAATACTTACCTTTATTTTTGCTTGGAATGAATTTATTTTAGCCCTCACTTTCATTAGCCAAGAATCTCTGAAAACCCTGCCCGTTGCTGCGGCTCAGTTAAGTGGTTCTCTGGGAAAAGAGATTCCCTACGGTTCCATTGCGGCTATGACAGTTATAGGAACATTTCCCCTAGTGCTATTAGTAATGTTTTTCCAAGGTAAAATTGTCCAAGGTTTAACATCGGGAGCAGTTAAGGGTTAAGGGTTGAAGGTTGACGATAGTATGCCTAAACTAGAACTACATAATATTAATAAAATCTACAAGACTAACAAGGGTAACGTCATCCCAGTTAACGACATTAGCTTAGAAGTGGATGAAGGAGAATTTCTGACCCTACTTGGGCCATCGGGATGTGGTAAATCTACGATGCTGCGACTAATTGCTGGGTTAGAGCAACCCACCCATGGCAAAGTAGTTATCAATGGACGGGATGTTACTCATGTTAGACCAGGCGATCGCAATATCGCTATGGTTTTCCAAAGCTATGCTCTCTATCCTCATATGACCGTATATGACAATATGGCCGCTAGTCTGAAACTCCATAAAGTCCCTTCTGACCAAATTCGGAGCCTGGTGCAGGAAGTAGCTGGTAAACTGGGACTGGAAAATTTGATGGAGCGTAAGCCTAGTCAGCTATCTGGTGGTCAGCGCCAGCGGGTTGCTCTGGGCAGGGCATTGGTGCGGCAACCGGCTGTGTTTTTGTTAGACGAACCTCTGAGTAACTTGGATGCTTTGCTGCGAGAGCAAGTTAGGGCGGATTTGAAGCAGCTATTTGTTGCTCAAAAGGCACCAGTGGTTTATGTTACTCATGACCAAACCGAAGCGATGACCCTCTCAACCAAGATTGCGGTGTTATCTGAGGGTAAGCTGCAACAGCTAGATACACCCCAGGGCATTTACAAGCAGCCAGCAAATCAGTTTGTGGCTAGTTTTGTCGGTTCTCCCCAAATGAACTTACTGACACTTCACTGTCAGGGGAATTATGCCATCTTGGGTGAGGTCAAAATTCCTTTGCCAAATTTGCCTAAAGTGCCGCCACAGATTGTCCTAGGTATCCGCCCAGAAGATGTGGCCTTAGCTCAACCAGAGGATAAATATAGGATTGAGGGTCGCATCTACCTCGTGGAAAATCTAGGCATGCATAATTTAATTAGTGTTCGGGTGAAGGGGTCAGACTCTCTCAGTATCCGAGGGTTATTACCTAATAATTTAACTTGGGAAACCGAAGAAGTGACCCTGGCTATATCACCCCAGTTGATTCACTGGTTTGATAGTGAAACATGCGTTCGCTTAGGGTCTCTTTAGAGCATCCAGTAGCGGCTCTTTGAGAGCATTGGATTTTCCACAAACTTTACCCACTATAGCAGAAACAATCAACTAAACATATTAAGAAATATGTAGAAAATGGAGCCCTAGCAAGGAGAGGGCAGGGACCAGAGCACAGTAATGTAAACAATAATGTAAACAATGTTTATATTTTGACAGTGAAAACTAATTTTGATAAAATAAATAGGGTATAATTAATGATGATTGTCATCAAGTTACAGTCACACCAACCCGTCAATGCTCTATAGTCTAAAGCTACATAGGGTTAAACGCGATCGCTAAACCGTAAACTAAACCGTAAACTAAACCGTAAACTAAACCATAAACTTAGTTTCGCCAAAACCCCATTATTAATTAAATGGAGGGCAAAATGTCCCCAAACCCCCTGACTGTTATTGTCAAGATAAAGCCTGGAGAAGAGGCAGAACTAAAATCAATTCTCGAAGCAATTGACTCGGATCCAGAAAATAATCCTTATGTTCGCTTTCCTGAGAGCCGTAACACCCACTTGGCGCGTTTTGCCATCCTCAATGATCCCGATAATGGACCGCGCTTGCTCTTTTCGAGCAATTATGATGGTGACTTAGATAGCTACCTAAATGAAATAATTCAGATATCACCAGGAATGGATAGCCTATGGGAAAAATGCCAAGGCTATACTGGAAAGCCACAATTCTCTGAGTTTATTAGAAATGCCAACACTGAAAACTCCGTCTCTTTAGAGCGGAGATGAAAGTGCCTAGCGACTTTAGTCGCCTTGAAAAAAATATAATCAAAAACTTGCTAATTTGTGCTAAAGTTGTTAGCATAATAACATAACAGAAGAGGTCGATTTCTGATGATAATATTAGAGTTTAAAGCGTACGTTAAGTCTTCCCAGTATCAAGCAATAGACGAAGCGATTCGGACAGTTAAATTTGTTAGGAATAGCTGTCTTCGTCTGTGGATGGACAACAAAGGTCTAAGCAAATATGACCTAAATAAATATTGCAAGATACTGGCTAAAGAGTTCCCGTTTGCTAATGAACTAAACTCTACTGCTCGACAAGCTGCGGCTGAAAGGGCGTGGTCATCAATTTCTCGCTTCTTTGAAAACTGCAAGAAGAAGGTGCCAGGAAAGAAGGGCTATCCTCGCTTTCAGAAGCGCTGTAGATCAGTTGAGTACAAGCAATCAGGATGGAAGCTTTCACCTGACAAGAAATCAATCACTTTCAGTGACAAGAAAGGAATCGGAAAACTAAAACTCAAGGGTACTTGGGACTTGTGGCGCTTCGACAAGAAGCACATCAAGCGGGTTCGTATTGTTAAAAGAGCTGACGGGTACTATGTTCAATTTTGCATCTCTGTCGATGTGAATGAACAACTAGATCCGGCTGACGCCACTGTAGGATTAGATGTAGGCCTAAAAGAGTTCTACACCGATTCTAGGGGTAACACTGAACCCTTACCCAGATTTTACCGCAAAGGAGAAAAGCGACTAAGATTTTATCAACGCCGAGTTTCTCGTAAAAAGAAAGGCTCATCTAACCGTAAAAAAGCCGTCAATAGATTAGGTAGACAGCACCTTAAAATAAGTAGGCAGCGTGAAGAACATGCCAAGAGACTGGCACGTTGCGTAATCCGGTCTAACGACCTGGTCGCCTATGAAAATTTGAGGGTTAAAAACCTGGTTAAAAACCATTGTCTGGCTAAGTCTATTAATGATGCAGGTTGGTATCAATTTAGGAAATGGTTAGAGCATTTTGGAACTAAGTTTGGCAGAGTCACGGTTGCAGTGAATCCTGCCTATACAAGCCAAAACTGCTCAGAATGCGGCGAGGTCGTGAAGAAGTCACTATCAACTAGAACTCACGTCTGTAAGTGTGGTTGTAAATTAGACCGAGACCACAACGCCGCAGTCAATATCTTAAAAAGAGCCTTGGGTACGGTGGGGCACACCGGAACCTGGATCATAGATCCCAACGCTTCGGGAGATCTGGCCTCTACTGTTCTTGGTTCCGACCAGGTTCAGCAAGTCGGGTCGTTGAGCGAAGAATCCCCGCGTCTTTAGACCGGGGAGTGTCAATAACCAACACTCCTATCAGCCCGAAGCCTTCTACATCGCCTTCCGTAACGAAACAGTCACGAGCCTCAAGAACTACATCGCAATTCGGAAACATATTGAAAATTTATTAGATCTTAAGGATGTAGCTAACTACCTAGATTGTTCAGGAGTAAATCCATTTTCAGATAAAGTTGCCCAGGTTTC
>NZ_JAAHGN010001230.1:0-2043 GCF_010672485.1 Moorena sp. SIO2C4
TCTTAGAGATTATTGACCCATATAATGCTGGCCATACTACGGAGTTAAAGGATACATACCTGGATGTCAAGGCGATTCTAAATGACGGCTCGACGGTAATTATTGAAATGCAAGTGTTAAATGTTCCAGCTTTTGATAAACGAGTAATCTATAATCTCGCCAAAACCTATAGCACTCAATTAAAATATGGAGAAGGATATTCTAAACTTAAGCCGGTGATTGCTTTAACAATTACAGACTTCACCATGTTTGAGCAAACCGACCGATACCTAACTCGATTTCTATTTCAAGAAGAGCAAGAGAAGTTTATCTACCGAAACCAACACCTAAGCATGGTGTTTGTGGAACTGCCGAAATTTTCCCGGTCTTTAGAAGAGTTAGAAACGGCATCGGAGAAATGGATATATTTTATGAAGGAAGCCCCAAATTTAGAAGCAATTCCCGATACCTTATCAGAAATCCCGGAAATTGCTCAGGCGCTAACCATAGCTAATCAAGCCAATATGAGTAGAAAAGACTTGGAAGAATTACACAAACGAGAAGTGTTTATGGAAGACCGCAAAGGTGAAATTCGTCAAGCTCTCGAACAAGGTCGGGAAGAAGGGAGATTATTAATGCAGGGATTGATATCCCGTCAACTAGAAGGCAAAATTGGTGCAATTCCCTCAGAAATTCTAGAGGAAATTCAACAATTATCTCTAGACCAATTAGAAGGTTTAGGAGTTGCTATGGCAGATTTTACCACCAGCGTCGATTTGTCGAATTGGTTGCGGGATAACCAATGATATAGCCATTAAGTAGGGTGGGCAAAATTATAGCTTCTAGAATTCTCAAAAGAACTAAACGGTTTTTGCCCACCCTACTATTCTATTCCTGTTCCCTATTCCCTGTCCCTATTCCCTTTTTGATACCAGATTGATAATTCCATTTAAAATAAACGCAGCGATCGCACCAACTCCAACATGAAATAGCACAAACACGACACTGTAAGTCAAGCAAGGTGTAACACCAGTCTTGGGGCAATCTAAGGATTGTTTCGGGTAGATAATAGACTCTAGCGGTTTACCAGCGGTTTGGGAAGAAATACCACTGACCGCTAAACCAGTACCCACCAGGGCAATCCAACGTTCTAATCTTTTCTCCCTTTCTGCCTGGTCAATGTCTACTCGGGCTCGGATCGCACTTAGGGCTTGTTCCAGTAGTGCAGCACCATTCCCAAAATAGCCCAAATCTGATTGGATTTGTTCTTGAAAGAGGCGGCAATCATTGAAAAATGTTTGTAGAAAGCTCAGGTCATCTTGGGGGAGTTTGCCAGATATATCCCTCAGTTCTCGCTTATAGTTTTCAGCGTTAATAGTAATTGTTAGTCGATAATGGTCTAAATCTCGGAGTAAGCGAGAGTAGTCTAATGCCTTTTGGGAAACTGATTTGATATCTTCCTTGAATTTATTTAACTCTGCTTGACTCAAGCTTTGACTAGCTGGCCAGTGTTTAAAGGTTTCGTCAAAATACTGCTCAATGGTTTGATACTCCTTTTTAATTACCTGATAAATCTGACGATTAAGCTCATAAGCACGGATGACTTTATTTCGATAACAAAATAAGTTAATAAAATTGGAATAGTAATCGATAAACTTATCACTGGCTTCTGGTTCCCAAAAAATCCAAACCAGGATATGACAGTATTTTTCTGGTTGATTAGGAACTCCGTATTCAAAAATCGGACTGCCGAATAATTCCCCTTCTTGATTGAAGTTAGGACAGGGAATTTGAGCAGGAATGAAGGCTCGCAAACACTCGTCAGCCAGTTGTCTTAATTCCTGGCGATTTTGCAGTAACTTCCAGGGAATAAAGCGTTTTTGTTCTGTATACCAAACTGTTAAGACCAGAGTTTGACCAATGGAACTGCCGATTTGGTCAGGCATCAAGCAGCCTGCTGGGTTCAATTGTTCTAGAAAGCTGGAGGGGACTGGTTGGGTGCGTTGGGTCTGATTTTGCTCTAGTTCAGGACGGCGGAGGTTTAGGGCTAAGGCATAGGTATCA
>NZ_JAAHGN010001231.1:0-2042 GCF_010672485.1 Moorena sp. SIO2C4
TTGTCCCTTGATCTTTTGGAGCGGGCAGGATGCCCACTCTACTCCTATTTATTCAAAGATTCAGCAACGCCAGCTTTTGGAACTATGCTCTCCCTGGTTATTGCCGGGAGTTGATTTACTGTTTTTATCAGGGTTTATGAATAAGTTTTAACTGTATTTAGAAGAAGATAGTGGCGGTTGCGATCGCATCCTCTGTTTTGCTTGCGTTTTCCTGCTGTTTTCCTGATGCTCAAAGGCTTAGTTTTGATTCAGGAGACTTATAAGCCAGAGGAAATGGTTGGGCATGTTGAGTATCTGTGAGCATGTCACCTTTGTAATTAGGTACATAGATCCCCCCTAGCCCCCCTTAAAAAAGGGGGGAATTAGATTTAAAAGTCCCCCTTATTAAGGGGGATTTAGGGGGATCTGAACAGGGATTAACAAAATTGACATGCTCCCTTGAGTATCTGTGAGCGGACGCTTTTTAATCAGTGCGGGATGATTGGGATAATACAGACATGAAACCTTGATTGGGTCGATAAGATGCGATCGCAAAAAAGCGATCGCTTTTTTGTAAGCATATGCATGGTAAAGGCTTCGACGCTGTTTTGGCGGGAGCAGGTCAAAGTTGCAGAACATTTGTACTATGTCCCATTAGCGGAAGCAATTACCCATGAGGGGGCTATAGATAATGTACAAATATTCATCCTGGACATGCTCCCCCTATTACCTATTACCTATTACCTATTACCTATTACCTATTACCTATTACCTATTACCTATTACCCAAATTTAGTACAAATGTTCTGCATAAGTGACATGCAAGCGTTTTGGCCTAGCTTGGCTATAGGCCAATGGCTGATACCTGAATGCTTACTTCAAAATTAGCATCTTACCAGAACAATTACCGGATATACCCAATTCTTAATAAATTTTATACTTTTTACTGCTTAAAATACTATCTTATCATACTTAAAATAAAATTGCCGTTTTTTTAACATTAATTAACGAGGTTTTCCAGGCCACGCATTATAGTAGTTTAAGTATCGAATAGGTTAAATTTTTAATAAATTTTAAAATTTATTACTGCTTAAAATACTATCCTATCATACTTAGACTACCCCCCCCGATTTGTTAACATTAATTAACGTTTATTTTGGTGATATTAATGATTATTATTCTAGTAAATTATTTAAGAATAATAATCATGTTAATGCATTAGTTTTTCTTATATATTTATGGAGATCTGAATAAGAAATATATATATATTCGTGGAATCCTCATTTCAGAAAAGATCTGGATCAGCCAAGTCCTTACCCACTCTATATTTCAGCTGATTTAGACAGATAAAATCTGGTCAGTGCTCAAGAGATTTTCAATCACAGTCAATCAAAAAAAAAGTTTTGTGATGCAAAAACTGTGAGATACTAACAAACGGGTGCATAAAACTTGCAACACAAAAGTTTAAACGTTTGATATAACGGTAGCCTTAATGAAATATTTGAGAGCTAATCGCTCCAAGGGCAGTCATGACAATGCCCAGATGGGGAAGCGATTATTCAATGGGGTGATGGCGATCCTACTAACGATCACCTTTACCCTAGTAGGTTTCCTCCCAGTGACTAACCAGGGAATCGCACTTGCCGACACAGAAGGCCAGCCCAACATCCTGGTGATCATGGGAGATGACATTGGTTGGACTAATGTCAGTGCTTATGAAAAGGGCATTGTCGGTTACGACACGCCCAACATCGATCGCATTGCCAATGAGGGCATGCTGTTTACGGACTACTACGCTGAGCAAAGCTGTACCGCCGGTCGGGCAGCTTTTATCACTGGCCAAAGTGGTTTGCGGACTGGCTTGCTGAAAGTCGGTTTCCCAGGAGCACCCTTTGGCATCCAGGATGAAGACCCCACCTTGGCAGAAATGCTGAAGCCCTTGGGTTACACATCGGGGCAGTTTGGCAAAAACCACCTGGGGGATCTCAACCGGTTTCTGCCCACAGTCCATGGCTTTGACGAATTCTTGGGCAACCTCTATCACTTGAATGCAGAAGAAGAGC
>NZ_JAAHGN010001232.1:0-2036 GCF_010672485.1 Moorena sp. SIO2C4
ATCGGAATTTCATCAATCAGGCGGGGAATCAAGTCACCCGCAATGGTGCATCCTTTGATGAGGTTACCGTGACGTACCCGCAAATCTGCCACCGGCTCCCCAGCCACTACTCGCTGATTTAACAGCTCAATATCAGCCCCCATCATGGATAGGGCTTCTAAAATACCTGTACGGGTAGGGTTAACACCCACATTTTCCACAATCAGTTCTGAACCGGGTACAATCGCTCCGGCTACTAACCAAAAGGCAGCTGAGCTAATATCACCAGGAACAATTACGGCTTGCCCTTGCAACTGAGCCGGTCCTGTCACCGTAACACTATTGGTTTTTGGGTCAGTAATAATCTGAGCTCCAAAGGCTTTGAGCATCCGTTCGCTGTGGTCACGGGAGAGGGCTGGTTCAGTGACAGTTGTTTGTCCTTCGGTCATTAAACCAGCGAGGATAATACAGGATTTTACTTGAGCTGAGGCGATGGGAGAGTGGTAGTGAATTGGTTTAAGAACCGAGCCTTTAATGGCCAGGGGAGCGAGCGTTGCACCTTCACGCCCCCAGATGCTTGCTCCCATTTGTTGTAGGGGTTTCACCACACGGGACATCGGACGCGATCGCAAAGACTTGTCACCGGTTACAGTAAAAAATCGGTCAGCAGCAGAGGCGAGTAGTCCCAGAATCAGTCGTAGGGTAGTACCCGAGTTACCTGCATTTAAGACATCAACGGGTTCTTGCAGTTTCCCTAGTCCTATACCCTTAACAATCACTTGTTCAGTATTAAGTTCCGAGATATCTGCGCCCAAAGCACGAAAGCAGCTAGCAGTGCTTTGGGGGTCTTCTCCCAACAGTAACCCTTTAATGGTAGTTTTTCCTGAGGCTATCGCTCCCAACATTAAGGCTCGGTGGGAAATCGATTTATCCCCTGGTATGCTGATAACTCCCTGCAAAGATAGACCAGAGGTTGGGGGATTTATGCTTAAAGTCTGTTGATTTTCCGTCGTAGTTAGGGTGACTAGATTTGCTGGCAAGGGCATAGACTTCGGTTACATTACCGTGCTGAATCATAACCGATTTTATCAAAATTCTAGGTATTACTGAGATCTGGCACCGTTGTGATTAATCCTACGGTGGGCAGTGCCTAGCAAGGTGCTTGGTCAGTTTCTGGATCTGTCTGATCCACTGCCCACCCTACATGAACTTCCTCCAGTGATTAATCCTACGGTGGGCAGTGCCTAGCAAGGTGCTTTGTCAGCTTCATTATCTGTCTGATCCACTGCCCACCCTACATGAACTGATCCACTGCCCACCCTACATTAATTGAGCGTTGCTCAAGCCAAGGTTTCTGGACAATATCCCAAACCCATGGTAAATTGTTCGCAAAAAGCTTCTATGTCGCTCTGGTTTGGACTACCATGAGAAACCACAGCAACTTGGTAGCGACGCATGACCTCTACCGGTGACTGTCCGGTTTCCAGACTCCACAGAGCCATTTGCACACGAATGTCAGGGCTGTAGGGAATCCCCAACTCGTTCATATAAGCCCGAAAGTCTCCATGTTGTTGAGCGGTTAAAGGTGTGTCCATCTTGACCTTAACCACCCAGCCATCAATCCGATGAATCACCGTGGCAAATTTGATAGGTAGCTGGGGCGAGTCTTTTAGATACTCAACGACTCGCAGAGTTAGACTGGCATTAGCTAAAAAGTAAAGGTAATCCATAGAGAGGAGTTAGTTAGTAACCAACTGAGGCTTGATATCATATCCGATATCTTTATTTTCGCAAGCCAGGATTGCTAACTGGTAGGGGATACTCCCCCGATCTTAGATAGGGGATATTCCCCAATGTAGGAATAACAGCATGACAGGGATTGACAAACAGACATCCAAGCACCAAATCGACCAATTAGTCTCAAGCTATGACTATGAACTACCCCAAGAGCAAATTGCCCAAACACCCTTGAGCGAGAGGGATGGTTCAAAACTGCTGGTGGTAGATTCACCAACTCACCATAGCCACCACATCTTTAGGGAATTACCTCAGCTACT
>NZ_JAAHGN010001233.1:0-2035 GCF_010672485.1 Moorena sp. SIO2C4
TTCAAAGGTGAGTGCTATCGAATCGGGAGCATCCCAATTATGCAAATCTTAACCAGAGGTCGAGGGGGATATCTCGGGGATACCGAAGATGGGGAAGATTCCGAAGATGGAACTGAGGTGATGTTCCATCATACCAAGTTAATTCATACATCGCACCTTCTTCCCCCTCCTGCTTGGGAATGGTGATATCTTTGAACCCAGGGCAAATGCATCTAAAGTATAGAATCCTTACCATCAAGACAAAGATTTCAAGATTCATACGCAAAACTACGTTATAGTATGAATCTGATATGCAGTAAGCATTTCAAAATAAGATACCTTTACCCTGGGGTCTAAGAAGGCAATGCTCTAACAAAGCTTGGCCATTCGCTACGCGAATGAACACATTCACAGAAGCTTTAGAAGCATAACGGAGCCGCCATGTCTGATCGCGCATGTCAATTGGCTCAAGCAGAATCAGGACGTGTTTGCTGCTTACAAAGCCTCTTTGGGCTATGTTTGGTCTTGATTTTTGTCTAAGTTCCGATAGGAGAAAGAATTTAGGAGAAAATATTCATCAGAACTATGTCTAGTTTAAGAAAAGAAGGATATCTTCATTTGCAGTTGGACGACGGATCAATAAAGCCTAAAAATCCAGATTTTTTGAATTACTGGAATCATTTAGTAACTGATCCCTATATTGAAGGCGATCATAAATTTAGGCAGAGAAGATATTCAAACATAATCTTTCACAGAAATAGTGAGATTGAATATTTGAGATCAACTTATTTTCAGGGAGAGAGATTTAACAGGCTGTTTGGAGGTCAAAGCAGAATTTTTGAAAAGATAGATGACAATTTATTGACTGATCCAATTTTCATTGACTTAATAAATTATGATTTTTGTTTTTTATTAAAACATGGCCTTATAACTAGTAAGGAATATAATATGGGAATTCACCAAATTAGAACTCTTACTACAGCCCAAAATACTGGGCGAGTAACACCTGAAGGTATCCATAAGGATGGGCATCCTTTTTTCGCAATTCATTTCATAAATAAAAGTCAGATCACAGGAGGAACTACTAAAATATATGACAACAATCTGAAGTTAATAGAAGAAATAAACTTAAGTAATTTTGGAGAGACTATCTTTGTCCTTGATACTCTGGTTTACCATGGAGTAACAGATATAAAACCATTGCCTGGAAGTGATAAAGGGTTTCGAGATGTTTTGATAATAGAATTTTATTAAAGATGGCAATATATACTAATATAAGCTCTTTTGAGTTAGAAAAAATAGCTTCATACTATGGTATTGAAGCGATCAATTCTTTTCCTATTAATGGAGGAAATGCTAATTCAAACTACTGCTTACAGTCTAAAGATGGAAAATACATAGTAACTGTCTTTGAAGAAGCTTCTCTAGAAAAAATATGCACGATGGGGTATCTTCTTCAATATTTAGAAAGATACAAATTCCCCACTTCTCAAGTTCAAACAACTTATTCCGATAAAATAGTAACTCAATGGCATGAAAAACCTGTTCTAGTCAAGAAATGGATTAACGGAACAGTGCCTACTTTATTAAACGAAACTCTCTTAGAACAGGTTGGTCGTGTTATGGCACAACTACATAGAGTTCCTGCTCCTCCTTATTTACCTCAGTCACACGATTATGGACTGGAGCTTTTTTCAACAGTTTTTGGCAAGTCAATTGATCTGTCTTATGAGTCATGGCTCAAGAATCAGTATCAAGATCTCAATTTTTTATTGCCCATTAAGTTACCAATGGGCTTAATTCATGGTGATCTTTTTTATGATAACATTTTATATGAAAAAAATAACTTGAAAGCCTTTATTGACTTTGAGCAATCTTGTTACTATTACCTCTTATTTGACTTATCCAAGGGCGGTGTCATGCAGCTTACGAAATCGGCGTCGTTGGCGCTGGCACCGCACGGTATTCGGGTCAATGCCGTCGTGCCGGGTTCCATAGATACTGCGATGCTCGCCAGCATCAATGCCAATCCCGAAGCGATGAAGATGGTGATGTC
>NZ_JAAHGN010001234.1:0-2028 GCF_010672485.1 Moorena sp. SIO2C4
TCCTTTTTTAAAACCCCCTGCCTATGGGGCATCCAAGGCAGCACTGGTGAATTTAACCCGGTACTTTGCTACCCACTGGGGACCCTTTGGCATCCGGGTTAATGCCCTTTCTCCGGGAGGAGTATTGGGTGGACAAGATGAGGAATTCAAAGGTCAATTTTGCGATCGCGTTCCTCTAGGACGGATGGCAGAGTTTGATGATTTACTTGGCCCATTAGTGTTTCTGGCATCCGATGCCTCTGCCTATGTCACAGGTATCGAACTCAGAGTTGATGGTGGTTTTACAGTTTGGTAGATTAGACTCCTACTCCCTATTCCCTATTCCCTATTCCCTATCTTGATTGCTATTGTTTGAACTTCTATTGGTATCATGACTCACCATGAGACACTTCCAAGGGGGAAAAAATAATGGCACAAGACTATTTACCGAGCCAAGTCTTGAACTGGATTGATGGTCAACAAGTAGCAGCAGTGGCAGGAGAATGGTTTGAGAAGCTAGACCCCACTAATGGTCAAGTGCTATGTCAGGTGGCTCGCTCAAGAGCAGCAGATATTGAGCAAGCGGTAAGGTCAGCTAAACAGGCTCAACCGGCTTGGGCTGATACTCCCCCGGTACAACGGGGAGCTATCTTACACGAGATTGTCCTGGGTATGAAAGCCCGTCAGGAGGAGATTGCCAAGATAGTAGCAGCAGAAACCGGTAAGTCCTATAGTTCAGCTTATGGAGAAACTGGCGGTGCGATCGCATTAGGATTATTCTACGCTAGTGAAGGACAACGGTTGTATGGTCGCACCACTACCAGCGGTGTGGTTAATAAATATGCCATGACTGTGCGTCAACCTCTGGGAGTTGCTGGATTAATTATTGCGGCCAATACTCCCATTGCTAATGTAGCCTGGAAAGTCTTTCCAGCCCTGGTTTGTGGCAATAGCGCTGTATTAAAAGTAGCAGAAGACACTCCCGCCACGGCTTGGATAGTTGGACAAATTGCTCAAGAGGCTGGGTTACCCCCTGGTGTCCTCAATATTATTCAGGGATATGGTGAAGAAGCTGGCGCTCCCTTGGTTGCTCATAATGATGTCGCTGTGGTTAGCTTTACCGGGTCCACAGAAGTAGGACGAATTGTGCAACGGGTAGCTGGGGAGCGCTTTGGCAGGGTATCCCTGGAATTGGGGGGTAAGAATCCCTTGGTCGTGTGTGATGATGCGGATTTGAACAATGCTATCAAGTGGACCTTACTCTCAGTGTTCAGTAATGCCGGTCAACGTTGTGCTTCTGCTAGTCGAATCATTGTCTTTGATAGCATTTATGATCAATTCCGTGACCAATTAGTGGAGAAAACTAAGGAATTAAAATTAGGTCCCACTGACCAGGATGACCTTGGTCCAGTGATTAATGAGCAACAGTTGATCAATATGATAGCAGCGGTGAAACAGGCACAAGAAGCAGGAGCAACGGTGTTGGTGGGAGGCGATCGCTTAACAGACCCTGACCATGCTACTGGTTTCTATATGGCTCCGACCCTCCTAGAGAATGTAGACCCCCACGCGGAAATTTCTCAATGTGAATTATTTGGTCCGATTGCTAGTCTCTACCGGGTCAAAGACTTTAAGGAAGCTCTTGCTCTTGCCAACGATTCCCCCTATGGCTTAACTGCTTCGATTCACACTCGCAACATCCACCGTGCAGTAAGGTTTTGTGAGAAAGTCCAAACTGGCGTAGCTGTAGTGAATGCCGGTACTTATGGCAGTGAACCTCATATGCCCTTTGGTGGACTCAAGCAATCTGGTAATGGTACCCGTGAACCAGGCACAGAAGCGTTGGATGTCTATTCTGAGTTGAAGGATATCTATATTAATATCGATCCTGAGCAATTTTGATCATTAGGGAGTAGGGAGTCGGGAGTCGGGAGTCGGGAGTAGTTGATGTAGGGTGGGCAGTAAGTATCATAGCGATGGAAACCTTTGAAATTGGTTATATACACTGCCCACCTGACGATTAATTTTATTTACTGTCGGTGGGCAGTG
>NZ_JAAHGN010001235.1:0-2025 GCF_010672485.1 Moorena sp. SIO2C4
TCTGGGTTATCCTTGTCTGGGGCAAGCACTAGGGGGGTACCACTGGGCCAACGTCCTACGAACTTAGCGGCAAGCAAGCTCATGGTTGGAGCATGGGGACAACCCTCGCCATCATGTCCTTGTTGGGCAATATATTGCCAAAAGCCAGCTACATCCTGGGCTAGCTTCCGGTATACCAGGTAAGTTCCATGACGCCCGAAATCTTTCAACTCTGACAGCTCTGTACCTGGAAAACTGGGCAAGATATTATCACTATCCTGGTCTACTGGCACAGATGGGGTAGCAGGCAAGAAATCGTATTGATTTGGATAGCCCAGGATAAACTCCCCAGTCCTAACCACATCTGGATTAGGGTTTTGGTTGTTTCGACTCCCCTCAATGATCGGCTGAGAAATACTGTCGTTAAAGCCGAAATGCTCCTTATTACTAGTACCTCTAAAGCCAGGCTCTTCTGCCACAACCACTAGACTATCCTCTTGATCTTGAAGCAATTGGTTGCGCCGCTGGGCGAGGCTTTCGGGGTCTAATCCATAAAGGATCAACAGCATATGAATCTCTTCATTATTTGAGCCACCGACATCCCATTGATCTGGAGCACTTTCTTCGGTATCTCCTAATAAACGAGAACGTTTTGAAGTAGCTATCCCTTCTATTAATTCCCTGGAAAAGGTTTCGAGAGTGTGCTGTGGTAGGTTAAGAGCCTGCAATCCTTTGTGGGTAAAGGCAATGTTCAAGGTAGATTCAGGTTTTTCGGTGGTTCCATCTGGTCGTTTTGGCCACAATTTACCTGTGGTGATTTCCGGGATAATAGTATTTAACCATGCCTGAGCTTGTTTAGGGTTCTTGATTTGAACAAATAAATATAAGGCATAGCGCAGATGCCCATAACCACTCAATATAATTCCCTGAATATCTTCCCGTGCTTCTGGCGTTAATTCTGACATGGTCACTTCCCTCGTTTCTGGGTTTAGAGTTACAGAGTTATCTCTGAGTTATCGCTGCATCCAGCTGACGATTAATTCTTCTATTCAGTACCTGTTTCAACAAACCGTTATCAACAAACCTTTAGAGCAGTTTTAACCATTCTTCAATCGCAGCTCGCTCAAAATTTGTCCCGATCATTTTGCTGATTTTTTGGTCTCTCAAACTAGTTTGTACAGTTTGCTCAGGATAAGCGCTGTAGTAGACTAGGGATGGGGTTTGGTAATCGCGGAAATATTGTTTGAACGCCCCAATATCCTGAGCGCCTCCCTCTGGATAAGTCATTGTGTTGTTCCAAATGGAGTTTAATCCGTCGCTGGATCGATCAACAAAATCATTCAGATAATTATCCCAGGAGCCATCATAATTACTTAAAAATAGTAAACGCTTCCCTTCATCAATAATCAGCCAACGGGCAAAATGAATTGTAGTGATATTAACTAGGGATGCTGGTGGAAATAGATATTGTCCAGCCCAATTAACTAGAAACAAAACTATCTTCAGACGCTGCCTTCGCTCAGGCTTAATGTCTACAAGGTGATTCATTGAGTTCTGGACAAAACGATCTTCTGCGTTGGCCAGAAGCTGACTTTGAGCGAGATCAGCTTTTACACTAGTATATTGTCCAATTTCACTTCTATTTTCCGGTTTGCCCAGTATGCTAGCCAGAAAATTTATTATAACCAACAGGATTTCGCGAATTAGGTTCAAGGGATATTGAACCATATCTACCAATCCTCTCAATATCTTTAATCCATTCAATCTCACAACTTCCCACCAGGTATTAGTTTGAGAAACCTGGGCAACTTTATCTGAAAATGGATTTACTCCTGAACAATCTAGGTAGTTAGCTACATCCTTAAGATCTAATAAATTTTCAATATGTTTCCGAATTGCGATGTAGTTCTTGAGGCTCGCGACTGTTTCGTTACGGAAGGCGATGTAGAAGGCTTCGGGCTGATAGGAGTGTTGGTTATTGACACTCCCCGGTCTAAAGACGCGGGGATTCTTCGCTCAACGACCCGACTTGCTGAACCTGGTCGG
>NZ_JAAHGN010001236.1:0-2021 GCF_010672485.1 Moorena sp. SIO2C4
GGATCAATGAAGCAACTAGGGAAGTTGAAGCGTCAAAAATCACGCTCATCAGACGGGTCTGCTGACACCCCGTCCTGGCCGTAGGCCACGCTACGCGAACGAACAGGGCGGGGTAGTTCATTTCTTCTCCTTTGATCTTTCTAGCACAATTAGATTTTTTGACGCAATTAATTGAGTCTGAATATGAATTTTATTTAACGGGAGTTGTCAAAGAAGAAATTAATGGGAAGAATGATGAAGCGAGTGCTTTTGAATCTCTAGCCATTGCTCATGAGCATCCTTATCCCCACCAAATGAATCTACAGAAATTTTGCGCTCTGGCATGGGCTTGAGAGGGCCGCTGATGGGACTGTGCTTGCAGTAGCAAATTACGACCATATCGAAATCCATGTCAACCGGGATATCTGGTGTGTAGGTTTCGACCCGTGTAACTTCCCAATCGCTTTGACGGTAATGGGTTGATGAATCTGGATAGTTAGGATCAACAAACTGATCAACTCGAATAAACTCGCTTCGGACGGTATCCAGGTTCAGGCAGCGCCTTGTCGGAGCAGTCGTAATGCTCGAACAAAGTTTTGGTCAGAGAGCCAGAGTGAGCATATTTGCGCTCTTTCCATCCAGGTTGACGCTTTTCAGCACGAAAGACAATCCATTTACGCATTAGTCTTCCTCCTTTTCGGTGTCTTGACACTCCCCGCCTTGCGCATAGCGGGGATTCCTAGATCTGCGAGCCGCCTTAAACCGCCGTGTTCTAATCTTTGACGCCGCCACAAATTAGACAATATCTAAACCAAAAAACCCGTCGAGACCAAGTATTCAGTCAGTTCACAGCAGACCCAGAGGGCAGTTCTCCCTAGGCGTTTAACTACTTAATTGGAAGTGCATGTGCATAGTCCGTTTCCCTTCCTTTTCGTTTGGTTCCGGTGTGCCCCACCGTACCGTTTTATCTTGCATAGTGATTCTTCTGGGTTCACACACCAACTGTTAATTGATGATTGGGTTTTTAAAGAGGACTTTCCCTTCCCTCTAGACATTACTACTTTGAGGTCGATAAGTTACGGGTCTCTCTCCCGGCTCAGCCTACGGTTTTTCAGCCTGTATCTATCTTTAGAGTACAACAAATATTTGTGTGTGTCCATAAATTTGTTTCTTGTTTTTTGTAGATTTATAAGAGAAAGCAGTCCTAGAAGGATTTAAAGTTACCGTAAGAGAGTGGAGCCTTAATTATCAATTTTTAACCTTTTTGCGCGAGACCGACCCACCTTAAAGGCTCCACTCTCTAAGGTTTCGTCTCTAGGGGCTTTAAACCCAAAATTTTTTGTAATAGGATTTGGGAAATTCAGTTTTTCCTTCAAACACACAATCGACTTCAAGAACAGGGTTACCTGTTTCCTCGATATCAACCAATTGCCAGCCATATTTCTCAGCCATTTCCTCGCAGCAGTCCTGATCGGCTGCTGCATGGCGTGACTTGTTTTCGTTTTCGTCATACCTGGGTTTTGGCATACTTAGTTGCTCCTAGTTCCCTATCGTCGGACTTTGGAGAAGTTGTATTGGCTGAGTGTGGTTGCAGTTGCCGGGGCGCATTCTATATTTAGATTATACAGGTATCAGCCTGCATAATAATTCGTTTGATATAATGATATCATCAAAATATTTAAGCTTTTTGCTGGCTCTCCAAGACCGCAATGAATCCCTTCTGTTATTATTTTTTTTGACTGGTTAAAGATATCAGTTTTGTTAATTTAAAATTGAAAATAACAATTCAAAATTCACAAGCGACCCATATTAATGAGTGAGTTGATCAAGAGGAAAATCCCTATAGTTTTTCCTATCGGGCAAATCAAATATGAGGTCAAATTGGGTATCAGGGACTCGCTGACGCCATAACTGAAGGTGTCCCTCTGCGTCGGAGCGAGTGCAGTAGCGACCGACGATTACCCATTTGATTACCCATTGCGTTGGGGAAGGCGGGTAACTGCCCAAGCTTGCAAGTTTTGTGGATAAGCCATAATGGAGCA
>NZ_JAAHGN010001237.1:0-2019 GCF_010672485.1 Moorena sp. SIO2C4
TTCAACTCTTGACTCTGACCCTGAATCGGCTCAAGTCCCAGAACCAGCAGCAACTACAGGTGCGACCCGTGGCGAATTTAATTCTTAATGGGTCAAGGGCACAAAGAGCGGAAAGCGCACCTAAGGTTTGTTAGGGCGCTAGCTTTGTTGGATATCAGCTTTTTGTCCAAAGGTCGTGGCAGGTAGGGTCGATCTTCGTCAACTATTAATACAGATTTCAATAAAGTTAATACAGATAGAACGTTAATACAGAAATACGGATAGAAAGCAAACGCGAGGCTCTTAAGGCCAAAGGCCACGCTACGCGAACAGAGCCGCTACGCGATCGCAAACACTCAGTCTCGATACTTTGATCAGTTGTTACTGCAATAACAACTAATACTCCATATAGGCAAGAGAAATAATGATGACTCGTAATTTACTATTAAGTTTGGGAGTGTCAGCACTAGGACTAGCTTTTACTCCCTTTGGAGCCAGTGCGTTTACGATTGGTGGTAATCTGACTGAAACAGAGTTCCAGAACCTAGCTCCCGAGATCTTCCTGTCTGCCAAGAGTCGTTTTGGGTCTGGAACAATAGGAGGAAACACTTTTGAGCTAGATATCCACAAGGTTAACGCTAGTGGTGGTTTTACTAACTTAGATCAGAAATAATTTAATTGGGTCAGTGGTGAAGCGGTTGATTTCTTACTGGAGTTCGATGGTATTTCTCAACTCACCTATACCGTTGGTGACGTGGTTCTTTCGTCTACAGTTACAGAGGATAACTTCTCAGATTTGTTTCTACGGACTAGTGCTCGTAAGAATAACAGCAGCATTGTACTGAGCAACTTGATGTTAACCGATAGTGCCATGTCTGCTAGTCTTCCTGACGCATCCAGTGTTTGTAGTAATCCTAATGATTGCGGTTTTTTTGATGCACAGTATTTACACATCAGTAACGTTTCAGGTGCTTTCACCCTCACTGGTCAATCAACTATGACCATGTCAGTTGAGAATCGGCCCACACAATCTCGACTAGCGTATCAGGTTAAATTAGTGGCTGGTGAGCCGGGAGACAAGCCCCCTGTTGATGTACCAGAGCCAGCTACGATGTCGGTGTTTTCCCTAGGTTTTATGGGTTTGGTTCTAACTGGTACTCGTCGCCGCCATCAGCTTGGAGTTCAGCGATAATTTTTTCGATCTTTTTCTTAGCATGATCTTGCCTGTACAACCTAGCAGAGAATGACTTGATAATAGCAATCAAATCCTGCATCAACTCGTCTTTACCCTTATCTACTTGGTTGACAATTTCTAACTGAATACCTAAACGATACAGCATAATCTCCAAGTAATTGATGCCGAATCTAGCCAGGCTGTCTTTATGCTCTACTAGTAAAATGTCGTAGCCATCAGAATGCATAAGAGTGGCTAATTGTTTACGATTATCGTTGAGTCCACTTCCTACTTCTTTGATAATTTTGACAATCGTGTAACCTTTAGCGATCGCATACTGTTGAAGACGTTCAACTTGAAGCTCAACGTCTGACTTATGCTCAGCAGATCAGACTCGCCCATAGATAGCAACTCGTTTGGTGTTTGATGGCTGGGTTTTCTGTTGATGGAAGTACTCAACGATGACTGAGCCACTTTCGGTTTGGAATGCTGGATGAGGCAACTTACCTGCCTTCCACCATCTCCAAGCCGTCTGGTAGCTTACTGCCATGTGTTTGGCATAGTCTTTGAGTCGCATCTGTGCTAATTACCTCCCTTGTGAGAGATTAGCACAGATGTTTGTTTATGACTATATTTTATGAATACAACAAGAGGAATAGATAGAATCATCAACAGTAGCCAAAACAGTCTGCCCAAGAAAGAAAATTGGCCATGAGCTGATGGCGACAGCCCCGCGCTCTACCCGTGCTTAGTGAGCGTCTTGAAGTTACCGTAAGGATAGGGTCGCCTTAATCAATGGAGGCCCGCTTTCCCCTTGCGCAAGGCTACGGCGTCTCGGAGCCCAAGCGTATCCAGCGCGCCGTCAA
>NZ_JAAHGN010001238.1:0-2017 GCF_010672485.1 Moorena sp. SIO2C4
CCGAAAGCGGAAAATCATTTCCAATCTCTCACTATTCGATCAACTATCCTATGGGCAAGATCGCCAGAAAATATAAATTCATCATCATTTGCCTCACTACTCTAATTTTCATTAGTGCTGGCAGTGCCTCTGCTCAAGACACAGTTATCTTTAGCAGAAAAGATATCTTTCATCCCGTTATTGCTAACAACGGTATGGTTTCCTCTCAAGAACGCTATGCCTCACAAGCTGGTTTAGCGGTTTTAAAAGAAGGTGGCAATGCTGTTGATGCTGCGGTAACCATTGGGTTTACCCTAGCGGTAACCTTACCGCGAGCTGGGAATCTCGGTGGCGGTGGCTTTATGCTCTTACATCTGGCCAAGGATAACCAAACCATTGCTATTGATTATCGGGAGAAAGCACCACTAGCTGCTACTCGTGATATGTTTCTGGACAATAATGGTGAGGTTGACCCAGAAAAGTCTCGATACAGTTATTTATCTGTTGGTGTTCCTGGTACCGTAGCTGGGTTAACCATGGCACTGGAAAAATACGGCACTATTTCCTTAGAACGGGCATTACAACCAGCTATAGAATTAGCAGAAAAAGGGTTCCCAGTTTCTGAAGATTTGTTCCGCTCTCTGAGAGACGTTAAGAAACGAATGCAGTCTTATGAGGCGAGTATGGCTATTTTTTATAAGCCAGGAGGTGTCCTTTATCAGGTAGGGGAAATCTTAGTACAAAACGATTTAGCCCGTAGTTTAAAGCTAATTGCTAAACATGGGGCTAAAGCCTTTTATGAAGGTGCGATCGCATCGGCTATCGTAGCAGACATGGAAGCCAATGGTGGTCTGATTACCAAAGAGGATTTAGCTACCTACAAGCCCGTGATTCGAGAGCCGATTCGAGGCACTTATCGGGGCTATGAGATTTATTCTATGCCACCTCCAAGCTCTGGGGGTATCCATCTGGTGCAGATGTTGAATACTTTAGAAGCCTTTCCGATTCGGAAACTGGGACATAATACTGCCCAAACCATTCATTTAATGGCGGAAAGTATGAAGTTAGCCTATGCTGACCGTTCTAAATTTCTAGGAGATCCTGACTTTGTTCCCGTTCCTGTTGCTGAATTAACCTCTAAAACCTATGCTGAACGAATCCGTCAACGGATTAATCCCTATCGAGCAACTCCCAGTTCAGAAATTGCCCCTGGTAATCCTACTCAACGGGTAGAAAGCAATGATACCACCCATTATTCAGTGATGGATAAGTATGGCAATGCTGTTGCTAATACCTATACTTTAAACTTTAGCTATGGCAGTAAAATTACAGTACCGGGAACGGGTATTCTCCTCAACAATGAAATGGATGATTTTTCAGCTAAGCCAGGGGTACCCAATGCTTATGGATTAACTGGAGCAGAATTCAATGCAATAGCACCGGAAAAAAGGATGCTGAGTTCTATGACTCCAACAATTGTGCTCAAAGATGGTAAGTCGTATCTGGTCACTGGCAGTCCAGGGGGGAGTAGGATTATTACCACCGTTTTGCAATTGATTATGAATGTAATTGATCACCAGCTCAATATTGCTACAGCTACTAATGCCATTCGGGTACATCATCAATGGTTACCGGATCAACTTTTTGTAGAACAGGATTTAAATGGTGATACAATCCAGTTATTGAAGTATAAAGGATATAAGATTTCGGTGCGTAATGCTATGGGGAGTACCCAGAGTATCATGTACATTAACAATTCATTTGAAGGTGCATCTGATCCTCGCAAACCTGGTGCCTTAACCTTAGGTTATTAACATAGCATTTACTTTAGCAATCCGTGTAGGAATTGTGGGAGTTTTTGATCGTAAGTTCCCTACGGTGCGCGTTCACCCTTAGCTTTTAAAAAGCGCGGGGTCGCACCGCTCCCTACTCCCTACTCCCTACTCCCTACTCCCTACTCCCTACTCCCTTTGCTATTACATGCCTCCACCTGAGCCTAAGAATAAATGCCTAGATTGCTTAGGGATGAAATTGGAAG
>NZ_JAAHGN010001239.1:0-2017 GCF_010672485.1 Moorena sp. SIO2C4
TCCCCCTTATTAAGGGGGGTTAGGGGGGATCACCCACCTGATCAGGGTAGGTTTTTTACATTTGAATCGGGAATCGGGAGTCGGGGTAAGAAACTTGACTGTACCTCCTGTACCTCATAAGTATGATAAGCCCTATCAAAATCTTTCCCATTTTCCGAAAACCCTTGCTAGCTTATAGGAGATAGGGGGATGTTTGCCCTGCTCCCTGCTCCCTGCTCCCTGCTCCCTGCTCCCTCCAATAATTTATCCCTCACCCAATTGAACACTGCTCTATGAGACAAAGAATTCAACAGCTCCAGGAAAATCTCGGTCGTGTGATTGTTGGTAAAGCAGATGCCATTCGTCTAGTGATCGTGGCCCTATTGGCTGGGGGTCATGCCTTGCTGGAAGATGTCCCTGGTGTGGGCAAGACACTACTAGCGAAATCCCTAGCCCGTTCCATAGATGGGAAATTTCAACGTATTCAATGTACCCCTGACCTATTACCTACGGATATCACAGGAACCAATATCTGGAATCAGCGCAGTGGTGAATTTGAATTTCTGCCAGGTCCAGTATTTACCCATGTCTTGCTAACCGATGAAATTAATCGAGCCACACCCCGGACCCAGTCAGCCTTATTGGAAGTAATGGAAGAGCAGCAGGTCACCGTAGATGGGCGATCGCGTCCCGTACCTCAGCCCTTTTTCGTGATTGCCACCCAAAACCCAGTGGAATATCAAGGTACCTTCCCCTTGCCAGAAGCCCAAATGGATCGATTCCTATTATCTTTATCCCTAGGTTATCCCACAGAACAAGAAGAACTCCAGATGTTGCAACGCCATCTAGAAGGAATGATGGTTTCCGAGCTCACCCCCTGTATCACCACCGATGAAGTATTAGAATTACGGCATCTTTGTCAGCAGGTCAAAGTAGAACGGTCACTACAAGAGTATATGCTCAATTTAGTCAGAGCATCCCGTTCCGCCGAAGATGTCACCTTAGGAGTCAGTCCTCGCGGTACCATTGCTTTACAACGGGCAACCCAGGCACTAGCCTTTGTGGAAGGTCGAGATTATGCCATCCCAGATGATATCAAGTTCCTGGCACCTTATGTACTGTCCCATCGTCTCATTACCTCGGGGGGGCGTCGTGCTCAGCCCATTGTTGAGCAATTGTTGCGCTCTGTACCAATCCCTTAAAGAGTGTTGTGTGTGAGGTATGTCCAAATTTTTGAACTCAAGAAGCCCAAGGCGAAACCGTAGACGTTCACCTTGGGTTCTATTGTTATTGCTAATTTTTTGGAGTATTAGCATAGGATGGGGACTGGAGCGAGCCGTAGGATATACGATTGAGCCAGAAACAGTTACCTCCACCCCCACCGAAGTAATCGCATCCATGGACCCAGTGTCCAAACGCTACAAATTAGGCAAAGACCTTTACCTAGAAAACTGTTCCGCTTGTCACATTGCTTTGCCACCAGAAGTATTGCCTACCGAAACCTGGCGTCGGTTATTGTTAGAGCCACAGGAACATTATGGTACCCAACTCCGAAGACTGCTTGGTCCAAGTTTATTGCTCACCTGGCAATACTTGCGAGATTTCTCCCGTCCCCATAACAAAGACGAAGAAGTCCCTTATCGTATGACCCAATCCCGTTATTTCACAGCCCTGCATCCCCGAGTCAAAATCCCTCGACCCTTTGGAGTTAAAACCTGTGTTACTTGTCATCCCGGTGTCGCAAACTATGATTACCGCACCCTGACCCCAGAATGGCAAGATGCCCCCTAATCGGGTAATCGGGAGATCGGGAGATGGGGAGGTGGGGAAATAGGGAGATGGGGAGGTGGGGAAATAGGGAGATTAGGGAAGTATAGCACTTTCTAGTCTAATCAGATACACAAGATTTTTTCACTCTTGCCGTCTTGTCTGCAGAGGACACGTCTGGGACTCCAGTCACCAACTCTAGTGCATCTCGTATGCCGTCGTCTGCTTGAAATAAAAAAAAGAACAGAAGGGCGGCGATTTCCCGATGATG
>NZ_JAAHGN010000124.1:0-11183 GCF_010672485.1 Moorena sp. SIO2C4
TCCAAAATCATGGAACTATCCAAGGAGCCAGTTGGTATCAACCCAATATCACTGCTTCACTGTTGCAAGGCTTATGGTCTTTCTTGGATGAACGGCGGTTGCTGACTGTACGCCATCACGTAGTTACCCCAGACTACCTACCCTTGCGAGTTTGGGCGCGACTCTATCTAGTGGCGGGGGGCAATGCCCAGCAGGTTCAAGACCAGGCAAACCAGGAAGCACAAGCTTTCTTCCACCCAGTTAATTCCCAGTCTTATTGGGATGGTCAGGGTTGGCCTTTTGGTAGGAGTATTTACGTTTCGGAGCTATATCAATTACTGGATCGCATCCCTGGAGTGGACTATGTCGAGGATGTCATGGTTCATACTCATGAGCTAACCACTACTGTTTTAACTCAGGCAAGCTCAAGATCCCAGACTCAGATTACGGTTCAAGACACCACCGGTTTTAACCTAGGGGATACTATTCAACTAGACCCCAGCAGTAGTGATCAGGAATACTATACTATTAGTAGTATTGAGGAAGGACTAAAACAATTGACCTTGTCTTCAGGTTTAAATAAAGCTTATGGACTAGGTACCATGGTTTTCCGTCCCCTTAGTTTTGAGATTACCGAAGTTATCTCCAACCTTGAGTTCAAGGTGAATCAAGTAACGGGATTGGCAGCGGGGGATACGGTTGGGATCATTCCTACTAATAGCAATCCAGAAAATCGAGAAATTGACACTGTTGATTTTTCCAGCAATAAAATTACCCTCAAACAAGCTCTCAGCCAAGCTCCAACCACAGGTACAAAGGTGGTTCAGTTAGGAACCTGGCGGGAGGAACGCAGTAAACCGAAAGACACCTACCAGTTTATCGAAAAAGAGCTGATCAGAGTTAAGCTTAAAAACTATGAGTTAGTAGACTTTAACGTAAAGTTGAATTTAGTAATCATGGAATACATAGGGGAGCAATGGCAATTAACTAGCTAGTAAGGGAACAGGGAATCGGGAATCGGGAATCGGGAATCGGGAATCGGGAGTAGGGAGTAGGGAACAGTGAGTGGAATCGTAGTAGGGTGGGCATTGCTCTCGGAAGCTCTTTGATCAGTTCCCGGATCAATTAAATGGGCAATGCCCACCGATGCCCTCAAGGAACTCCCAGGATGGAATAGGGAATCGGGAACAGGCAAGTGATCTCCCCATCTCCCCATCTCCCCATCTCCCCATCTCCCCACTATTCCCTATTCCCTATTCCCTATTCCCTTTTTCAACAATTCGTGTGTTTAAAACCTAGATACAAACGCGCTTATGTCCAACAACCCAAGTAGCTATCTAAACTATCTACCAGCTAACTTTCAGGAAGACCCTTTTGTTGGTCGGTTCCTGCTAGCGTTGGAGCGGGTAATGAGTGGCTTTTTACCCAGGGATACTGATGATCCGAATCCTGAGCAGTTGGCTCTAGAAGAGTACATTGACCGTATCCCTACTTACTTCAATCCCTATAATCATCCTGATTTACCAGTAGAGTCAGAGATAGCACCAACTGAGTTTATACCTTGGCTGGCCAGTTGGGTGGCTTTAAGTTTGCGAGATGATTGGAGTGAGGAGACTAAACGCCGATTTATCAGCAATATTGTGCCTCTCTATCGCCAACGAGGGACTAAGGCGGGAGTGAAGCAAATGCTAGAACTTTACACTCAAGAAGAGGTCAAAATCTACGAATTTGAACAACCTGCTCATTACTTCCAGGTGACAATCACCTTGAACGAGCGAGACCCTAAACTGCTGCAACGTCAGGAAGAGATTGCTAAGGCAATTGTGAATCAGGAGAAACCAGCTCACACCTTTTATGCTTTGCGGGTGTTAATACCCGGTATGCAAATTATTAATCAGCCCACTGAAAGTAAACCAGGCATCATCGTTGGGGAGACTACACTATTGGGCACCACAACGATATCGTAACTAAGGGAGAATTAAAATGGCAGATTATACTCAGTATCCTTACATTGACAAGCGAGTACGCTACTTCGATGGTGAGTTTTTAAAAGACCAGGATTTTATTGATGAACAAAAATATCATATTGACCGACAGCGCCGCCTAGACCAATTCCTCCGGGTTTCGGGCATTTGTGATGGTTTGACTCTTGAGACTGCTACTAATCAGGTGATTGTCAAACCTGGTACGGCTCTTGACAGTCAAGGCCGACAGATTATTCTGAGTACAAACTCTCCGCCAATTGATCTCAGTGCCCACAAAAATCAGGAAGTTTACTTAGTTATTTCCTATCAAGAAGAACAATCGGATCAGACAACTGATGGAGGTTTGGGTAGCAGTGGTGCCAGGCGCTGGCACGAAAAGCCCAATATCCAAGTTGCTACCCTGGGAAATGTGCCTGAGGACTCGATTGTTCTGACAAAGCTGGCAATTGATGGCAGCGGTAATGTGACTCCTGATCTCAGTGTACGCGAGTATTCTGGAGTGCGTTTGCCTAGTGGTAATTTGGATAGTGGTGCAATCACTGGACCGACCCTGCGTTCTGGTGGTAATAGTGCCAGTAGTTTGGTTGTTATTGATGGGGATTTGAGTGTCACTGGTGATACCACAGTAAATGGAAGTTTAAGCTTCAGCAGCAACACCTCTGGTGAGCGACCTCTGCTGATGGAAGCTCCCAACAGCAACAATCATCGCGGTGACGGTACTCAAGGGGCAACCGGCTTAGTCTATCGAGTCCAATCCAATCCCAATAACGGTGACCCGATCTTCCAAGTGAGAAGCGAAGGGGAATCAGTTCGTTTCTTTGTAGAGCATGATGGATGGACTGGCAGTGCAGACAATTCTGCATGGTTTGGAGGTACTGAAGATAACTACTTCGCAGGCAAGGTTGGTATCGGCACAACAGATCCAGGTTCATCAAAATTAAAAGTACAAGGGAATTTAACTGTCACTGGCAGCTTTAGTGCTAGCAGCAACACCTCTGGTGAGCGTACTCTGCTGATGGAAGCTCCCAACAGCAATAATCATCGCGGTGACGGTACTCAAGGGGCAACCGGCTTAGTCTATCGAGTCCAATCCAATCCCAATGCTGGTGAGCCTATCTTCCAAGTCAGAAGCGAAGGGGAAGCAGTTCGTTTATTTGTAGAGCATGATGGATGGACTGGCAGTGCAGACAATTCTGCATGGTTTGGAGGTACTAGAGATAACTACTTCGCAGGTAGCCTTGGTATCGGCACAACAGATCCAGGTTCATCGAAATTAAAAGTACAAGGGAAGTTGACGGTTAGCGCAGGCGAGATTCAACTCGATGGTGCTCAACAAATTGTCTTTACAAATAGTGACACTACCAACAACCTAAAATTGCAACTTTGGGATGGATACGGACTGGGTATCAATAGTCAGACTTTATTTTATGCTGCCAATGGCAACCACTCCTGGAGAGATACTAATGGCACTAATGAGAGAATGGTGTTAACCACAGCAGCCAATGGTGGTTTGACTGTCAAAGGTACAGGCAACTCTTCCTTTGCAGGTAGCCTTGGTATCGGGATAACTGGACCGAGCAAGAAGCTTCATGTGGAAAGCGGTGAATTGAGAGTTAGAGCCAGCCATAACAACGCAGATGCTGATATCGGGGCATTCTACGCCCAAAATCTCACCCAAGGGATTGGAATTGGCTACAATCGGATCGAAGCGATTGGAAGTAATACTGATCAGGATATTAACCTTATACCAAAAGGTAATGGAGAACTAATTGTAGATGGAATTGTTAGGGCAAAGGATGCCTTCAGACCTTCAACAAATGATTGGGAAATAGCCAGAAATGGTGAGAATCTAGAAATCAGGGAACCGGAGGAAAGTAATAAAGTTTGGGCAAGATTTACAGATGATGAGAGCTTTCATTTGATTGGCACACCTAATCTGTTGGTAGATGGTGAGATTCGTGCAGGTAATTCAGATATTTACTTTACAAAAACTAATCATAACCACACTGGAATAGGAAATGCTGATGGTTATGCTGCTATTGAGAATGCCGCCAACCACGATGCTCTGATGATTCTGGGAAGGAGTGGTACATCAGTGGGAAGGCAAGTTAAGCTCTGGGATTATTTAAAAGTCCACGGCAGTGTCTCAATTACAAACAGTTTATATGTTGGGTCTTTACCTTATCGTGATGATCGCAATGTGCAGTGGGATGACAGTACTAAACAAATATGTTACGACAATTCTTCCGCTAGATCGAAGGAAAATATCATTTCTCTGGAAGACGATTTTTCTAAAATTTTGACAGTAGAACCCAAGACTTATACACGACCTAACCATCCCAATCGTTGGGAAATTGGATACATTGCTGAAGAGCTTCACGAGATTGGTCTTAACAAACTTGTTTACTACGACCAACAGGGGTTACCTGAAGCAATTAATTACCGAAAAATCAGTATGTACTTAGTTGAAGTTATCAAAGATATGGCTCACAAGAGCAGCAACTATGAACAACGGATCAATCAATTGGAACTTCAACTAAATCAACTAGTGTCAGATGACTAAGTTGAGCAAGATTGGGAGGTAGGGTAAAATGATGGGATTGAAAGCCCAACCAAACAACAACAATCGTAGGGTGGGCATTGCTGATAAAGATCATTATTGAACACCGATCAATGAAATGGGCAATGCCCACCAATGCCCAACCAACCCAATATCCATAGTTTATTGACCACGATTTTTACCTAGAAATACCTTTTACTTACTGATTAAACTAAACCATGAAAGAAAAACTCGAACAACGCTTACAATCCCTAAAATCTGAATATGAAGCTGGTCAAAAAATGCTAGCCGAACTAGAAGCGAAACAAGCTAACCTCCGAGAAACTTTACTCCGGATCAGTGGCGCAATTCAGGTACTCGAAGAAACCTTAGGGGAACCGACTGATACAGCGGAAAACAACACTAAGCCATCGGAGGTAGTTGGTGCTCAAGTAGAGTAGGGAGTAGGGAATCGGGAATCGGGAGTCGGGAATCGGGAGTCGGGAGTCGGGAGATATATTGTAGGGTGGGCATTGCTGATAAAGATCATGATTCAACGCCGAACAATTAAATGGGCAATGCCCACCAATACCCAATTAGAATCGGGAATCGGGAATCGGGAATCGAATCGTAGGGTGGGCATTGCTGATAAAGATCATGATTGAACCCCGAACAATTAAATGGGCAATGCCCACCAATACCCAATCATAATCGGGAATCGGGAATCGGCAATCGAATCGTAGGGTGTGCATTGTTAATTACAATCATGATTGAACCCCGAACAATTAAATAGGCAATGCCCACCAATATCCAATCATAATCGGGAATCGGCAATCGAATCGTAGGGTGGGCATTGTTAATTACAATCATGATTGAACCCCGAACAATTAAATAGGCAATGGCCACCAATATCCAAAAATCCATGGGTACTCTGGTTGGTGGGCATTGCCCAGATGAATTCCGGCAGCATAGGGGGTTGGAAACAGGCTTTTCCCACCCTACAAAATGATCATGATTTAACGGCGAACAATTAAATAGGCAATGGCCACCAATACCAAAAATCCATGGGTGCTCTGGTTGGTGGGCATTGCCCAGGTGAATTCCGGCAGCATTTGGGGTGGGAAACCAGCAATGCCCACCCTACAGAATGCTACAAAATGCGTACGCACTAAGGAAATGGCCACGCTACGGGAACGAGGTTTATGTTAAGCTGTTCGGTGTAGCGTGGGTCCAAGGCTCACGGCTGACAGCTGACCCCTGAATGCTTAGGTTATGGAAACGACAAAATTGTTGAGTCAAGGTCAAGTTATTATTCCTAAGTCTCTGCGAGATGCTCATGACTGGGAAACAGGTCTTGAGTTAATCGCAATTGATACGGGAGATGGGATTCTTTTAAAACCGAAAAACCCTTTTCCAGAAACACTATTAAATCAAGTGGCTGGTTGTTTAAAGTATGACGGCACTCCTAAAAGTCTTGAGGATATGGATGAGGCGATTCGGCAAGGGATAGAGGAGTTATGGCATGATCGCTGTTGATACGAATGTAGTTGTTCGGCTATTGACTCAGGATGATCAGTTACAGTTCAACAAGAGTGTAGAGATTTTCAGGAAGCAAGAGGTTTTTATTGCAGATACGGTAATTCTAGAAACGGAATGGGTTTTGCGTTTTGCTTATAAGTTCAAACCCGCCGCTATCTGTCAAGGGTTGAGAAATCTTTTTGGTTTACCCAATGTTCATCTTAGCAACCCTAGCTTGATGGCTCAAGTTATTCAATGGCATGAAAATGGTTTAGATTTTGCTGATGCCTTTCATTTAGCCCTGAGTCAGCATTGTTCAGAGTTTTACACCTTTGATCAGAAATTTGCTAAAAAAGCTCAAGGGTTAACCCAATGTCGGGTAGATAAGCTCTAAAGAATGCGCGAATGCGCGAATTTAGTCGGGAGAATCTTTGGGTGGGCATTGCTGTTGAAAGAACAAAATTGTTCAGGGATCAATTAAATGAGCAATGCCCACCAATCCCCAAGCAGGGGTCAAGTATAATCGGGAATCGGCAATCGGGAATCGGCAATCGGGAATCGAATTTTTGGGTGGGCATTGCGCCGTTCAATCATGATTTAACGGCGATCAATTAAATGGGCAATGCCCACCAATGCCCACTTTTGGAGCATCGCACTAATCCGACCCCATGCAGTTAAAGTGCCTGATAGCTGATAGCTGACGGCTGAATACTTACGTTTCAAGAGTGTAGTTTTCTTCAACACAAAGCTGGTGCAATTGAGCGAAAGCCTCGGCTATTGAGGGCTTTTGACACTGCTGACGCCAAGCCAAGAACTCTTGAAAAGTCTGAGCCTCTACCACCACCGCCACCAGTTGATTGTGGTCGTAAATCAACTGAGGCTCAGTAGCTGTAGCAGTTATCAGTTCAGATAACTTTTGCTGTGCCTCTTCAATTCTCCAAACCATCAGCTTACCTCACTGCTTTATGCTTTGCGTCCGGGATTGCCTTCCAAGCTAATTTATTTAGCTACACCTACTCTAGTATAGGGATACTTTGGAAGGATTGGGGGTTGGAAGCCGGCAATGCCCACCCGACAAAAGCTACAAAATGCGATCGCGTAGCGGCTCTTTTGGAGCATCGCACTAGGGATTTAGCTAGACTATAGCCATGAACCATAGCCCTATAGCTAAAAACCCGAAAAATGTCTGAAGGATACGACTTAGCGGAAGCTCACGTACGCTTTGCTGAAATTGTCCATGATGCCGAACAGGGTAAGCCGGTACAGATTACGCGCCTGGGTAAACCTGTAGTGATTGTGTTATCACTCCGGGAGTATCAACGCTTGGCATCAGAGAATTTATCAGAGAATTTAGGATTTGGGCCAGCTTTGGGCGAATTTCGTCAGAAGTATCAAATACAGGCTTTAGATATCAATCCTGATCAAGTGTTCAACCAGGTTCGGGTAGGCTCTTGTGGAAACAATCAAACTACAGAGTGACTGGGATTCACTTGCCTTGATAGAGTTATTCTGCACTGAACCTCAAACTGTTCGAGCTCAGGATGGTTATTGGTGCTACGAAGTAACCGATACCTCAGATACCACTCTCAAGTTTGGGGTTAATACCATTACTGAATCTATACAAATAGAGCTAAAGCTTGCCGGAGAGTCCAAAGCAATCCTGAGCTTTGAATTAATAGAATCCATCGAAATTATAGACTATCATCAAGGAAAATTTTCCTTTATAGTCCCCCGCGATAATCAAGCAATAAAGACCGTAATCAACATTGAACTACGTCCTAAAATCCAGGTTCACTGTTCTACCCTAAGTCTATCACCTCAGAAAAATTAGGAATTTAGAATTTAGAATTTAGAATTTAGAATTTAGAATTTAGAATTGTAGGGTGGGCATTGCTTAGAAAGATCAAAATTGAACGGCGAACCATGAAATGAGCAATGCCCACCAATACCAAAAATAATGTAGAATGAAGAATTGAGAATTAAGAATTGAGTCGCGATAATTGTAGGGTGGGCATTGCTTAGAAAGAACAAAATTGAACGCCGAACCATGAAATGGGCAATGCCCACCAATACCCAAAATAATGTAGAATGAAGAATTGAGAATTGAGAGAATTGTAGGGTGGGCATTGCTGATAAAGATCAAAATTGAACCCCGATCAATGAAATGGGGAATGCCCACCAATACCCAATAATCTTTTCCCACCCGACAAAATGCGATCGCTATCAACCATTGGTGGGCATTGCTCAGGTGAATTCCGGCAGAATTTGGGGTTGGAAACCAGCAATGCCCACCCTACCAAATGTGTAATCTTGCTTCTTGTGTAGGATCAAGATAACAACAGAGTTCTCAGAGCGATCATGCAACTGGAAGATTATTTTGTTTTTCTTGCTCCTAATGATATCCGAGTCAGAGGCACAAGAGTAGGAATTGAAACCATCCTCTATGATTTCATCCATCGTCAACGTACTCCTGAAGAAATTTCCCAAAGTTATCCAACCCTGGAACTAGAGCAAATTTATGCTACGATTCTGTATTACCTGCATAACCAAGAAACGGTCAGTACTTACCTCACTAATTGGTTAGACCATGGTCGTAAAATGCTAGAACAACAGCAGCAAAATCCTTCCCCAGTTGTGGTCAAGCTGATGCAACTCAAGGCTGAACGAGAAGCAATCAAGAAGGGAAATGACCATTAAGTATCTACTGGATGAAAATGTTGATCATATCTATCAAACTCAACTGCGACTGTACAAACCAGGAATCGAATCGTAGGGTGGGCATTGCTAATTTAGATCATGATTAAACGGCGATCAATTAAATAGGCAATGCCCACCAATATCCAAGAATCCATGGGTACTTGGTTGGTGGGCATTGCTCAGGTGAATTTGGGCAGCATAGGGGGTTGGAAACCAGCAATGCCCACCCTACAAAATGCTACAAAATGCGAACGCGCCCCGCGTGATCAAAGGTCAATCGCGTAGCGTGACCAAAGGTCAATCGCGTAGCGTGACCAAAGGTCAATCGCACTGTAGCGAAGGCCAAAGGCCACGCTATGGGAACGAGGTTTATGTTAAGCTGTTCGGTGTAGCGTGCGCCATTCGCGTAGCGTAGCCCAAAGGCCAAGCCTCACGGCTGACAGCTGACCCCTGAATGCTTAGGTTATGGAAACGACAAAATTGTTGAGTCAAGGTCAAGTTATTATTCCTAAGTCTCTGCGAGATGCTCATCACTGGGAAACAGGTCTTGAGTTAATCGCAATTGATACCGGAGATGGGATTCTTTTAAAACCGAAAAACCCTTTTCCAGAAACACTATTAAATCAAGAAATGAGAATCGACTCGTAGGGTGGGCATTGCTGATTTAGCTCAAAATTAAATGCCGATAAATTAAATGGGCAATGCCCACCAATACCCAAAAATCTGATAAAAATCCAGAAGAGAAATGAGTGAAAGCCCGGTGTTACCAATTAAGATTCCCAAGGAAGAAATAGAGCAATTTTGCCAGCGTCATCATATTCGCAAATTGTCTTTATTTGGTTCAGTGTTGAGGGATGATTTTACACCGGAGAGTGATCTGGATTTTTTAGTAGAATTTGAACCAGGCAAAACCCCTGGTTTATTTACGTTAGCCAGTATGGAAATAGAACTTTCAGAACTAGTAGAAGGGAGAAAGATTGATTTAAGAACTCCTAAGGAATTAAGTATTTATTTTCGAGACAGAGTGATGGCTGAGGCGATGGTGCAGTATGACAGCAATTGACGATTTAACTCGCTTGCACCATATGCAGGATGCAGCAAGAGAAGCTCTCGGTTTTATGTCTGGAAAGATGAGAGAGGATTTAGCTAAGGATAGGATGTTGGTGTTGGCAGTTGTCAAAGATTTAGAAATTATTGGGGAAGCAGCGGGTAGAATTTCAGCTGAATGTAGGGGGAGACATGCTGATATTCCTTGGGCAGTGATGATTGGGATGCGAAATCGTTTGACCCATGCTTATTTCTCTATCGATTTAGATATTGTTTGGGAAACGGTGACGAATGATTTAGTGCCACTGGTTGAGCAATTGGAAAGGGTGATTCAGGAGGAACGTTGACAACAATCCTAGGGTGGGCATTGCTCAGAAAGATCAAAATTGTTCAGGGATCAATTAAATGGGCAATGCCCACCAATGCCCAACTCCGGTGAATTTGGGCAGAATTTGGGGTTGGAAACCAGCTTTTCCCACCGGACAAAATGCGTTCGCGTAGCGGCTCTTTTGGAGCATCGCATTCTGTAGTGCGATCGCACTCAGGTGAATTCGGCCAGGGTTGGGGGTTGCAAAGCACAAATGCCCACCGGACAAAATGCGTTCGCGTAGCGGCTCTTTTGGAGCATCGCACTAGAAAAATCTCCTGAGCCGGAGCGTCGAGCTAGGAAAGATGGTGAAGGTAAAACAGTTTTTTGAGTTTTCGGTGATGACGCAGGGAGTTAAACTAGGAAAATTTGTGGCATTGAATCGAAATGCCGCCATTCATCATACTAAGGCTTTTGCTCACCTAGAGAGTCTTGAAGGGAAGTATGGGAGGTGTGCTAAGTTGGGACAGTTTGGGAAGTTTGGGAATTCGACTAATTTCTAGTTATGAGAAATCCTAAAAAGCAGTTAACTATCTTATCATGGACTCACTACATGTTTGGGGGATTTTGCGGATTTTACTCCCTGTTTATACTAATGTTATATATTCCTTTTGGTCTGTTCATGATTGGTGCAACTGACTCAATTCCTGCAGACTTATCAGGAGAGTTATCAGAGTGGTTTAAGTTATCACGAAATGTATCATCGGACTTGCCTGGCTATTTGCTAGTCATTTCTGGTGCCATACTTTTCATCCTTGGAGAAATATTGGCTTTTGCTATCATTCTCTCAGGATATATGCTCAGAAAAAGCAAGAATTATTGGTTTTCATTTATGATAGCTTGCCTACTCTGCTGGTTCAGACCATTTGGCACACTTATTGGAATTTTAACGATTGTTGTTCTATCTCGGCAATCTGTAAAAAAATTATATCCTTTTAAGTATTAAAAGGGAATAGGGAATCGGGAATCGGGAGTCGCGAATCGGGAATCGGGAATCGGGAATCGGGAGTCGGGAGTCGGGGTGCATCTCATATTTGTAAAAAAGAAGGGA
>NZ_JAAHGN010001240.1:0-2016 GCF_010672485.1 Moorena sp. SIO2C4
TGATAGCTGATAGCTGATAGCTGATAGCTGATAGCTGATAGCTGATAGCTGATAGCTGATAGCTGATAGCTGATAGCTGATAGCTGATAGCTGATAGCTGATAGCTGATAGCTGATAGCTGATAGCTTACGTATTTAGATCAGGTAAGTAGATGGAATTAAGGACACTACAACAGTTATTTTACGATGCTGTTTTTGAAAATAATCCTGCCAGTACACAAACCATTGCTCAACACATCAAAGCAGCTAAACAATTGACCCCTGCTGAAGGGTTAGCGATTTATCGTAGCAGTGTCCTAGGCAACCTGAGCCAAACCTTAATGTCAATTTATCCAGTCTGCTGTTGTTTGGTGGGAGAGAAATTTTTTGATGGAACAGCGATAAGCTATATCCAACGGTTTCCTTCTATATCAATGGATTTAGGAAATTATGGCGAGCACTTTCCTGATTTTCTAGCCAATTTTGAGCCAGCAAAACAGTTACCCTATTTACCAGATGTGGCCAGGTTAGAGTGGCACTGGCATCGTGTGTTTAATGGTGAAGAGGCTACCAAGTTAGATGTCCAAGCATTGAGTACAGTTCCCCAAGAAAAATGGGGAGAACTGATTTTCCATTTACCTAAAAATAGTGTTCTGATTGAGTCAGCTTACCCGATCCATCGCATTTGGGAAGTTAATCAGCCTGAATACGAAGGTGATCAGCAAGTGAATTTGGATGAAGGGGGCATACAACTATTCCTCTGGCGCAATGGTTATGATATGCGCATTGAGCTGCCAACAAAAGCAGAATGGCAACTGCTGAAAGCTTTTCAAGCCGAAAATCGATTTGAAGCAATTTGTCAAGACCTAGCTGCTGATGAATTAGCTATTGATGTGGCATCTGAGCTACCGCTATTTGTACAACGTGGATGGATTGCTAGGTTTTCGATTTAGACAGATCCTTATGGAAATTCCCACAAGCCAAAACCCCGCGTTTTTAAACCACCGGATGTAAGCTCGCTTACGCGGACAGGCTGGGGAGTGTCAAAGACAGTTACCCACGCCAATAGGTGAGCCGACCCATAGATTTAGGATTCTCTGAAGTTTTCAAGGTGCTTCAGAGCAAGCAGGTGTTCGTCCTGTATTACTTTGTTATATATATACTACATAATACACTACAAAGTGTCAAGAGTGTAATACAAAAAAGTTGTTATTCGCGCAGAACAAGACTGTCCATCGGTTCAGTGTGACCCTCACTACCACCTCACTCTGTCTCACCACAGCTTCACCGTTGACTGGGCATCCGGCACGGGTTTATTTGAGTATTTTGAGTCCTGGGTCGCAGCCAACAATGAGGCAAGCTTTGGATGCGATCGCATCCCTACTAACCAATAACGAATGTGATGCGGATACCCTTGACTGGGCAGCTCTCACCTATCAGCACACCGCTGCCGTCCAAGCCGCACTACTAGAAATCAATTCCCCCGCCACGGTCAAGAAGAAGATGGCAGCCCTCAGAGGAGTGTTAGCTGTGGCAAAGAAGTTGAAACTGATGCAGGCAGAAGATTATGAGGCGGCGGTGGATTTACCCAGGATTAAGAATCATCCCTTACCTAGAGGTCGAGCATTAACTCAAACAGAAATTACAGCACTTATTAAGGTATGTGCCTCCGATACAACCAACCAAGGGGCTAGGGATACCGCCCTAATTGGCATTCTACGGGGTGCGGGACTGCGACGGGCAGAGGTGGTGAAGCTGGAAGTGCGAGATTTTGATGGTTCCACTGGTGCATTGGAGGTGCGTCAGGGTAAAGGGGGGAAGGATAGAACAGTTTATTTACCTGAAAACGCGATCGCGAAGCGTCGGCTTTGCCGAATCGCGTTTGTAAATGATTGGTTGAGTGTCAGAGGTCACCAACCAGGGGCGCTGTTGTGCCCAATACAGAAAGGGGGGCAGATAGAGTACAGAAAGATGACCCCCCAGGCAGTATTGTTGATTTTGCAGAAGCGGGGCTAAACAGGCTGGGGTGGAGTCCTTT
>NZ_JAAHGN010001241.1:0-2007 GCF_010672485.1 Moorena sp. SIO2C4
TGGAATAGGGAAGAGAGAAGAGGGAAGGAAGAGAGAATAGGAAACAGGGCAAAAATTCTGTGTACCTCATTAGGCGAAAAACCGCTATATTCCATAAAATATTATAACGGTTAGTCAAAATCATCTGAAATTTTGACTAGCCCCTTAGCGCTGCCAAACTTAGGGGTTGCTTGTACTGCAATCATTGGCACAATTCTAAAAGATTTCCCATCACTACCGAGGATGACAACCTCTTCCCCTGCTGCTGCTTCAAGTAGTTCCGCCAGTTTAGTCTCTGCTTCCTTCAAGTGAATTTGGTGCATGATGATGGTTCCAGAGGCAACGCTTTGAGTATAGCAATTAGAAGGGAGCAGGGAATAGGGAATCGGGAGCAGGGAATAGGGAATCGGGAATAGGCATGCTAGCAATAGGCAACAGTGTCGGAACTGTGCGGCCAGTGCAATGGTTTTCTGAAGTGTGCGCTCAGTGCAAAGGTTTTCTGAAGTGTGCGTTCAGTGCAACGGTTTTCTGATCACTATTGATAGGAAAAGGAACTTCCAAGCAAGGGGAGTGTCCCAAGTGTCGGAAGTGTGCGGCCAGTGCAACGGTTTTTTCAAGTGTGCGCTCAGTGCAACGGTTTTTTGATCAAAATTGATCTAAAAAGGGACTTCGGGGGGGAGTGTCGGAACTATGTGCTCAGTGCAACGGTTTTCTCAACTGTCGAAAGTGTGGGGAGATCGGGAGTCAGCTCAGCGTTCCCTCTTGCCTCTTGCCTCTTGCCTCTTGCCTTTTGCCTCTTGCCTGTTCCCTACTCCCTACTCCCTACTCCCTACTCCCAGCTAGAATAAAGTGGACTATAGTTTAAGGTAATAAATCATGGATGCTCCTACTGCAACTAGGGAAGAGCTGTTTGTTAAATGGCAAGCGCTACCACCTGTATTCCAGCAGCAGGTATTAGACTTCATTGATTTTCTGTTGGGCAAGTATGGACAGCAGCAGTCTGAAACTACTCCTCAAAAGCAGTTACGTCCATTTGGACTCTGTCTCGGCCAGTTTAAAGTCCCTGATGATTTTGATGCCCCGTTGCCAGATGAGATTCTAGACGGGTTTGAGCAATAGTGAAAATTCTGTTAGATACGCATATTTTCCTATGGTTCATCAGTGGCGACACTCGGCTATCAACAGATGTTCGAGACATCATCCGCGACCCAGATAACGAAGTCTACTTGAGTGTTGTTTCAGTTTGGGAGGCAATAGTCAAGTATCAACTGGGTAAGCTACCATTGCCAGAGCCACCAGAGAAGTTTTTGCCAAAGCAGCGTGAACTTCACCAAATTGCTAGTCTCGATCTTGATGAAGGTAGTGTTACTCAGTTATCAAAATTGCCCCTGCTCCATCGCGATCCCTTTGATAGGATGCTGATCAGCCAGGCTTTGGAGAAAGGTTTGACAGTGGCAACTGTGGATCGAGAAATCCGCGCCTACCAAAAAAACTTGCAGTTGAAAGTCCTCGACGTTAAGTAGAGGGATGATAATAAATGACCGGATTGATCCGGTTGTCTTTTTGATTGCTAACTTTTCTAAAGTATCTGATCAACCCTAGCATTTTCAGTTGAGATGTGAAACAATGAAAATGCTAGAGAGGTATCTGTGTAATTAAAGCATACACAAAGCGAGCAGTATATTGGATATTTGTGTCAATTTTTCCTGGGCGAATGATTAATCAGGAGGGAACAGGGAATCGGGAATTTAGAATTTAGAATTTAGAATTTAGAATTTAGAATTTAGAATTTAGAATCGGGAATCGGGAATCGGGAATCGGGAATCGGGAATACAGAATAGGCAAGAAGCAAGAGGCAAAAGGGAAAACTGATCTGACTCCCCTACTCCCTACTCCCTACTTCCTACTCCCTACTCCCTACTCCCTACTCCCTATGCCCTAGTAACGACGCCGGGAGACACTAGCTTCACCCAACTTACGCCAGGTATGCCAGCCAACTACTCCATCCACTTTCAAACGGTTGTTGCG
>NZ_JAAHGN010001242.1:0-2001 GCF_010672485.1 Moorena sp. SIO2C4
TGTTTGTCGGGACTAGGAGATTTACTCGCAACCTGTAGTAGTCGGCTCAGTCGCAATTATCAAGTTGGTTATAAGCTGGCTGTTGGTCAGAAACTTGCAGATATTCTGGCCAACTTGGAGGGAACAGCAGAAGGGGTCAACACTACAAAGGTTGTGATGGAACGAGCTAAGCTCAAAAGAATTTCAGTACCCATTACTTATCAAGTCCATCGATTGCTCCAAGGGGAGATAACCCCCCAAGCGGCTGTTGAAGCTCTAATGCTACGAGATACTAAGCCAGAATGATGGTCTGATCTCGAGTGCGTTCGCGTAGCGTGACCTACGGTCAATCGCGTAGCGGCTCTGTTCGCGTAGGGTGGCCTTTGGCCTTAAGAGTATCGCAATGATCATGAAAAATTTACCAAACCAGCTAGTATCCCTTGCTGCCTGACTGCGAAAGCTCTCCTGCTCCGGAAGCTCCCCTGCTTTCAAACTCATACAAAAAAACTGAGACAAAAAACTGAGACAAAAATTGAGACATTTTGCTGTTGTCTATCAGGCATCCTGAAAATATAAAATCTTTAGGGACATGCCACTGCTTGAGATAAAGCGACTACATCAAGACATTGCAAACTTTGGTAATGTTTTATCAAGTTTCGTAATATCAGTGCCAATCTAGCAACATAGCTAGGTGGCACTGATATTTGATTACTCTGGTAATTCGGCAATAATTTGGCAATTTTAAACTATGTGTATGCACTTATTCATAAGTTCGTTGTTTCTTCAAACCCATTCGAGCACAGGATATCCGCAAGTAGCTTCCCTACTGCTTAGTCCTTGATATTAGTCCCTGATACCCATAAATAAAATTTTTTCTTGAATTAGCGAGAATCTTTCTGGAATCCCCATGATGCGCACTGTAGATTAATACAGCTTTTGACCAAGGTCTCTATTTTACTATAGAGTTACTTATACAATAGCTGAAATCAGGAGATCCTGTTCCTTTTGCCATCTATAGACCTTTAGCTGAATGCGGCAAGGTAGGGTGGATAGATCGGGTGAACCGTTAGCTACCAATATTAATAAAGGCTACCAGGGATAACCGGTAAGTCTTGCCGGGAGAAAAAATTAAGTAGCTGTTTCTCCGATCATCATGGGTGGGAATTCTAGTACTAAGTGTGACAAACACAATTCCGTGTTGTCACTGGTTGTAATCGAGAGATCATTATGCCAGCCACTCCTTTCTATGCCGACACAGAATTAGATCACGAGACTTCTGCCTATAGCTTTGAGCTTAATGGCCCAAGGGACGATGGGGAAGGATCAGTGGATGACTTAGTTGATGTGGAGATTGAGGGTGCAGACGCGGCTAGCTTAACTAAAAATAGCACCCGTCGCACCACCGACCTAGTTCGGTTATATCTCCAGGAAATTGGTCGGGTTCGTCTACTGAGGCGAGATGAGGAAGTCTCGGAAGCTCAAAAAGTTCAGCGCTACATGAAACTACTACGGCTGCGCAATAATAAGTCGGCTATATCTGAGGATAAAGTCATGGAGCGCTTTGTCCACCTGATTGAAATCCATGATCGTCTAGCGTCCCAGTTAGGTCACCGTCCTTCCTTGGAACGGTGGGCAACGGCTGCAGGAATTGACGTTTCTCAACTGAAGCCGAGTATGTCAGCTGGAAAACTGCGTTGGGCAGAGTTAGCCGAACTAACATCCAAAGAGCTAGAGCAGGTACAAGCTGAAGGGCTCCAAGCTAAGGAACACATGATCAAAGCTAACCTACGTCTGGTAGTGTCAGTAGCGAAGAAGTATCAAAACCGTGGCTTGGAACTCCTAGACTTAATCCAGGAAGGAACTCTGGGATTAGAGCGAGCGGTTGAGAAATTTGACCCGACCAAAGGCTACCGATTTAGCACCTATGCTTACTGGTGGATCCGTCAAGGAATCACCCGGGCGATCGCTACCCAAAGCCGTACCATTCGCCTGCCAGTTCACATTACTGAGAAGCTCAATAAA
>NZ_JAAHGN010001243.1:0-2001 GCF_010672485.1 Moorena sp. SIO2C4
TGCTAATGTGATGCGCACCTTAGAATCAGGACAATACCAGCCGGAAACGGGATGGTATGAAATGGGGCTGCAAGGGAAGTTTTCTATTGGACAGCCGGGAGAGAGAAGCAGGCAAGGGGCGAATCACGGTGGGCAAATGGTAGTGCAGCAGAAAAGGAAAATGGTGCAGGGTCGAGCACAACCGTTGACGGGGGATACGTTGACATATGGCCATGGCACGTGGGCAGAGAGGAGCGTAAATGAAAACAAAACTGGCTTGCCAGATCGCCTCAAGGCGGGCATTGAGAACCTCTCTGGCTACTCGATGGATGATGTGAGGGTGCATTACAATTCGTCGAAACCGGCACAGTTGCAAGCACAGGCTTATGCACAGGGGACGGAAATTCATGTGGGGCCGGGGCAGGAGAAGCATTTGCCCCATGAGGCGTGGCATGTGGTGCAGCAGAAGCAGGGGAGAGTTACGCCCACGATGCAAGTGAAAGGAGGGGTGAAAGTAATCGAAGATGCAGGTTTGGAGAAAGAGGCGAATGACATGGGCATGAAAGCTCAATTTCTTTTCAAGAAGGTCATGTCCGTTCAATCGAAGGCTGCTCAAAAATCCCCTTATTGTGCCCACGTTAGTCCACCAATTCAGATGATGGGTGAAAAAGAGCAACGGCCAGGCAAAAACGAAATGGATATCTTGTACAAAGGAAGTTTGTTTTTTAATGGGCTCAGTAATATACCAGAACATAATAAATTAGCCACTGTATTTGCCAAGAACACAGCTGTTTTGATGGGTTATAGTAAACTTGGTAAAGCTAGGGATGAATATGATAAAAAGGGACTACTAAACTATGACACAATGAAGAATACAACGTACGGCTTACTTTACTTAACGGAAGGAATAGGAGAAGCCCTGCATCTTGCCCCAGATCTGGCCAAAACATACCCAAACCTAATGAGGATTGCGCCCTTAGCAGGAGCCCTTGCCGATTTCACTCAAATACCTAATTATCTAAAAGACAAAGAGGATTACCCAAAAGCGGCAATGTATGGTGCGTATGGGAGTGGAAACCTATTAATGTTAAGACAAAACCCAGGAATAGCGAAAAAGTTAGCTTTTGGAATCGGCACCGGATTTTGGATATACAACGAAGTTAATGAATATTACAAAAAAGAAAAAAAAGAGGGTACGCAGATAACGTAGGGTGTGCAAATAGACATGACTCCTGAGTGCGACTCGTTAGTTATAAACCTTACCTCATAGAGGTTTGGGGGATTAACTGCTTGGTTCCTTTGGAACCATGACAACTTGACAATCATGGTAGTGCGATCGCGGATAAAGTAGGGTGGGCAAATGAACATGACACTTTGATGAAATTGCCTTTCCCTACATAATTTGCCCACCCTACTGTCGTGGCTTAATTTAGGTTCTCATGATGAAGTATATTAGCTGACGGCGAGTAGTAGTAGGGTGGGCAAATGGACATGATTGGTGATCAAATGGTATTACTTTGATTACTTGCCCACCCTACGCCTGGGAACAGATAATTTGCCCACCCTACGCCACATTCAGAATTTGCCCACCCTACTCTACTCTAGTGCGTACGCTGATAAAGTAGGGTGGGCAAATGGACATGATTCGAGATGAAATTGCCAAACCTTCATCATTTGCCCACCCTACCCTACCGAATGCGATCGTCTCTGTGGTTGGTTGGGTTAAAGCCAAGTTAAGCAACAACCCAAAACAAAACAGACTCACCCCATCCACCCCACTTCTAACCCACCGCCACCAATGGTGAAGTGCGATCGCTCTTGTAGGGTGGGCAAATGGAAATGATTGATGATCAATTGCCAAACTATCAGAATTTGCCCACCCTACCCTACTGAATGCGTACGCCTCTGTGGTTGGTTGGGTTAAAGTGCGATCGCTCTTGTAGGGTGGGCAAATGGAAATGATTGATGATCAATTGGTAAAACTTTGATAATTTGCCCATCCTACCTCACTTTCATTATTTA
>NZ_JAAHGN010001244.1:0-1999 GCF_010672485.1 Moorena sp. SIO2C4
TTTGGGGTAAGACCGAGATAGGGATACTGTGGGAAAAAGTGCAATTGGCACTTAAGTAGAGGCAGTGCTGATTCTGGCGATGATTCCCCATAGCATTTCTATTTGAGATGTAAACATAGAAGTGATAGAACAAGGTAACTTCGGATCAGGGAACTTCGGATCAGTATGAAAGAGGGATGCATCAAGACGATCCGAGGATTTTTTGGTGTGCTGATAAATCAGTCTTGGGTTTTATGAGCTATTTGGAAATGCTATATATAGCGTTTCTCATAGCTATGAGGTACAGTTTTGATTGGCGCTGATTGCCTTTAAGACCTTATTAATTCTGCCCTCTGCCTTCTGCCTTCTGCCTTAAAAGCATAAGCTTTGTCCTCACTCGTCCTGAGAATTTATAGAGTTAACCATAGTGTGTTCACCAACTAAGTAGTATTGTTGGAATCGTTCCCCTTGAACCCTATAGATAATAGGTGGATGGCATTGATTAACATCCCTAATCTAGGATAAAAATATTTTTTTTCACTAAAAGAATTATTCGGTGGTCATCATAATACAATAAAAAAATGTTAATAACTCAATTAACAAGCATCATAATTTTGGAATTAAACCATGAAGTATCCCGATTATTAATACACCGTATCAACTCTAAATCCGGATAGTAAAAAAAAATGAATAGCTACTATATTTAGAAAGAGATAACACTAGTTTGTGAATAGTTTGTGAATTACTCTAAAATGAACAAATGGTGAAATTATTTGCAGAAAAATTTTTCAGAAAACTATGAAGACTACCGAAAGCACCGGACATGATATAATCTCATCTCCGGTTAATCACTTCCCAACCCAAATAGTCCCTCTTAAGGGGTGAAAATATGGCTACACTATAGACTTTATAAGGGATAGAGCTTTCATGTCTTTGATAAAATTGAGGTGTTTATGAGGTTTGAGATTCATCAGATCAGTAGCTAGGTCTGACCAAAGTTCCATCGATTCAACCCAGATAGATCCATATAATTATATCCAAAACTCACTGTGCCTTTTCACAGAACGTTTCTCTTCATTCGGGTGAAAAATATACTCATCCACTCTCATTTTTTGTAAATATTATAAGGAAACTTATATCAATTAAAATAAGCGATATTAATGAGCAATATAATACCAAGTTAACCCTGAATATTAACTATCGTGTTTACCCGATTTTCGCCTCCAGTTTTGTAATATCTGAACATTGTATCAATACCCCAACGAGCCGCCTAAAATGATAAAGTAAGTTGACTAATATCATGTCCGTTTGAATACTTATACTAAGCGCCGAAAGCAAGGCAGAAGGCAGAAGGCAGAAGGCAGAAGGCAGAAGTAAAGAAGTAAGCTTTCAAGGGTAATGATTTTTTATAACTAATTATCCGAACCTGATATAATCTGGATACTTTTCAGGATATACCAAGGTTATTTAGGACTCTTGCTTCGATAGTTACGCTTCCAATATGCCGCCAAATTAAAATTTAATAAATTATGTTTTATTTGTATAATAAATGTCTTGATAAACTCGCAACATTCCCGGTTTAATTACTAAATTTTTTAGAGCCATATAAATTTGCTCGTCATCAGATATAAGCAGGTACACAAAATTAATTACACATTTTACAAAACTCAAAGCCTTGCAGGGTAAGGGTTACAGAGATTGGGAGTAGGCAATTAATTCTGTGTAGGTGCTTAGCAATCCTAAATCATTGTCTTGATGCAAAGCGCGAGTGGGGGAAACCCCCAAGACCGTAATGGTGCGTTTTCCGTAGGCGAATTAAATTCGCCACGGGTCGCACCTCTGCATCGCTTGTAAAATCACTGGACTTCTTAAAAACTAGCTCCAACTCCTGTCCCTTCTGCCATTCCCCTCCTGGGAGGAGTTAGGGGTGGGTTCCTTCTGCCTTCTGCCTTAAAGCAGCCCATTTCTTTCACGAATCAGATAGGATTGCTATAAGCATGTCCCCTCTGACGTAATGCCA
>NZ_JAAHGN010001245.1:0-1998 GCF_010672485.1 Moorena sp. SIO2C4
GTCTCCTCAAGGGGTGGGTTTTCACCACCATCCAAGAAATAGTTAGGATTTCGGGGGTTATCCCGCGAATCCCTTAGCTCATACCCCTCTAGTTTCTAGAGGCTCCTAGCTAAAACGAGCCGCACTATATGTCTGTATCTAATCTGTCTGTCTTTAAAATATAAAACTGTCCAGATTTGGGCTAAAGAACACTATCACCCAGCACCGGACAGGATATAACCAGTCAGGGGTGTTAGGTCAATAGTTGCCTATCCCTGAACTTTCTATAATGTCAGACTACTAGGAAGACAAGAGCAAAATGTCTCAGTTTTTGTCTCAGTTTTGTCTGGTGTTGTTTAACTGACAATGACTAGTCTTAGTTCGATGTCAGAAATTGCTGTAAGAAATTGGTAGGTTTTGAGGAAAGCATTCAGCTATCAGCCTTTGGCCACGCTACGGGAATGGCCACGCTACTTGAGGTGCTTTTGAATAAGCGATGCAGAGGTGCGACCCGTGGCGAATTTAATTACGGGTCAAACGCACCATTACGGTCTTGGGGAGGCAGCGCGGTCTTGGGGGTCCCCCCCACTCGCTATTGCCGTGGTTTCCCCCACTCGCTATTGCATCAAGACAACAGGTAAGCATTCGTTTAATCTGAGTTAAGTCTGCTGACCGCTGACTGCTGACCGCTGACCGCTGACCGCTGAATACTTACATACTAAGAACGCTGAAATCTCAATGCATCAATAGACTGAGCAGTTAGAAAAATACCGATAAAGATGTAACTCAAAAACAGAATTATACTACTAGTATCCAAAACACCCTGAATCAGATTTTTATAATTTTCCAACAACGATAAATGACCTAAGGCTTCTCCAAGCGGTCCACTAACATTTTTAGCAATCAAATCAATCACCCAAAGTCCCAAAACCAAAGCAAAGGTGAGGATTGCTGACAAAATTGAGCTATCAGTTAGGGAAGAAATGAACATCCCCAGAGAAAGCACCGATGCTGCCAGTAAAATTAATCCAACGTGGGCTAGTAAGGGTAGGATAGGTTGAACGGGGGGGTCTGTAGCACTAAATGCGATCGCTTCATAGGCAAGTAAGGGTAGCACCATAAAGCTATAAAATGTCACCACTCCCAAGAGTTTACCCACGGCTACAGCCCAATTCGTTAGTGGAGAAGTTGCCAAAAGTTCCAAAGTCCTGCGCTTGCGTTCCTCAGCATAGAGTCCCATCGACAGAATTGGTAACACAAATAACGACAGTGAACCCATCACTTCCAAGAATTGACGCAAAAATACATAGGCAACATCCACTGGCGGTATCGGTAAACCCAATTGTTCTGCCGTTGCCACTTGGTTAATAATCCCCTCTTGATCCAAAAGAATTTCCACAAAAAAGGAGCCAGACAGCCACCAAAATACACCGGCGATCACATAAGCGAATGGTGAAGCAAAATAGCCCTGTAATTCTTTACGAAAAATGGCTAATATATTGCTAATTATAATCATTTTTTTATTGTATAGAGTAATTTTAAGGTTGAAGGTTTAAGGTTTAAGGTTTAAGGTTTAAGGTTCAATGGTGAAGCTTCAATGGTGAAGGTTAGTTAATTAAGTTGAAGGTTTAAAGTTGAAGGTTAGTTAGTTAAACGATTACTATTATTTAGTTTAATGTTACTTCTTTAAAGGGGGAAAAAATAACTTTCATCCTTCATTATTAATCCTTCATTATTAATTCTTCATTATTAATCCTTCATCCTTCATCAGACTCCTGTAAATCAGGATCTGGTTGAGGCAGTGGTTTTTCGGTGGTAGTCAGTTTCAAAAAGACATCTTCCAGAGTAGCGCGAGTCCGTCGCATTTCGTATATCCCTACACCAGCTCCCACAGTCACAGCTGCAATATCCCGTGCGGGTTCTGCTCCCGGTGCTGATACGATGTGGAATAAAGATCGTCCGCCAGGTAAATTGTGATCATTAACCAGTTCCACCAGGCAAACTCCTGGTATAACTTGT
>NZ_JAAHGN010001246.1:0-1998 GCF_010672485.1 Moorena sp. SIO2C4
TAAATTGGCAACGGCTAGAGGATTAAATCAGGAAACTTGTGGTTCATCTTTGAGCCATCTACTCGGATTAGAATCAACAGATGAAGATGACTTATATGAAGCCCTAGATTGGCTGATAGCTAGACAAACAAGAATTGAAAATGAACTGGCGAAAAAGCATTTAAAAGAGGGTGCATTAGTTCTGTATGATGTCAGTTCCACCTATTTTGTTCGCGTAGCGTCGGCTTCGCCGAAGGGAAAAACCTGTCCTCTAGCAAGCTACGGTTATAGTCGAGACAAAAAAAGCGGTGCGACCCCGGTCGGGTTTCCCGACCTAGGGAACGCGCACCAAGAGAGAGGAAAACAACAAATAGTATTTGGCTTGCTGTGTAATCGAGAAGGATGTCCCATTGCTGTGGAAGTTTTTGAGGGAAATACATCCGACACTACCACAATGGCCTTACAAATCGAGAAAGTCCGTCATCGCTTTGGACTCTCCAGAATCATCTGGGTTGGAGATAGAGGCATGATTACTCAAACCCTTATCAACCAAGAGTTCTCGACAAGGGAGGATCTCGATTGGATTACAGCCTTAACTGCTGCTCAAATCAAACTCTTGGCTGAGCAAGAAGTGATTCAACTGGGACTGTTTGATGAACAAAATTTAGTGGAAGTGGAATCCGTAGATTATCCGGGGGAAAGATTAATCGCTTGTCGCAATCCAATAACTGCTGAGTCAAGGGCTCAAAAACGAGAAAAACTCTTACAGAAAACAGAAGAAGAATTAGAAAAAATTGTTCAAGCTACTCTCCGAGAAAAAAGGGCTTTAAAGGGTGCTGACCAAATTGGCCTTCGAGTCGGAAAGGTGATTAACAAATATCGAGTGGGGAAGTTCTTTGAACTGGAAATCACGAACAACAGCTTTTCCTACACCCGCAAGCCCCAAGGCTTAAAAGCCGCCGCTGCCTTGGATGGATTATATGTCATTCGTACTTCTGTAGACACCGAAGTTTTAGATGCTCCAGCTACAGTGAAAGCTTACAAAAGTCTGTCTCAAGTCGAACAGGCTTTTCGCTCTTATAAGACGATGGATTTAAAAGTCCGTCCGATTTATCACCATCTCGAAAGCCGAGTTAAATCTCACGTTTTTCTTTGTATGCTGGCTTATTATGTGGAATGGCATATGAAGCAGGCTTTAGCACCGATTCTTTTTGATGACGAGGAGGGCACCCCCATTGATTGGGATGGAGTTACTCCTGTTAAACGATCAAAAAAAGCTTTATCCAAGGCTCGTAAGAAGCGGACAGCCCAGAACTTACCCGTACACAGCTTTTCCACTTTGATGGCAGATTTAGGAACAATTACTCTCAACACAATTGCTTCTAAATTAGAGGGGGCTGATCTGACTTTTTTGAAAATTACTCAACCCACACCAGTCCAACAAAAGGCGTTAGATTTACTTGGTGTTTCCCTATTTGTACCCAGTAAATGACCGACAGAAAATCTGCTATTCCTTACCCAGCATAGGTTGCCCTTTTTGTCAAAGGGGGAACTTCAGTCTATAACGTTTCTGAACGCTATGAGGTACAGAAATTTTTTTTCCTTATTACCTATTCCCTATTCCCTATTCCCTGTTCCCAGATCCGCTGTTCCCTTTGCTATAGCTAACTGCTTAAACTAATAGTTCCAGAAACCTTATAAGGTTAAAAAAAAGCTTCTTTGTGCCCAAGTAAGTTTTAACAAACGCTTCTTTGTGCTCTGGTTTAACCTTACGAAAGGGACTATAGGTAGATTCCCAGCAGAAAAGAGAATAACCATAACCATAGTTTTCGGTTATTTTTATCTGCTTGTTGAGTTCATTGATAGGCTTAGGGCGATAGAATTCTCCACTGTAGATACCTACCGCTACCGGAACGTAATAACTAGCTTCTTGTAAACCAGAAGATTTTAGAGTATTTATTACTTCTTGGCTTGTCTTGCGATAAATTTGGACGATCACTTCATCAATCAAGCCTTGGA
>NZ_JAAHGN010001247.1:0-1991 GCF_010672485.1 Moorena sp. SIO2C4
CAACCCAAAACTTCAGCAATTTCTAACTGTGTTTTTCCACTATTCAACAACAGCAAAATTAAAATACGTTCTCTAATATTTCCATTTTCTTCTATTTTTAAGGCTTTTTGAAGTATTGTTTTTTGCTGTCAGATAATTTTTTGCTGGCATATTTCCTATTATTGGGTTATTTATTAATTTTTATTATACCAATTTAAATGCCGAACAGCTTACATCGATATTTCCTCTGACGATAACTCCCCGGTCTTCTTCGGCAATTTCTACAGACTTCTCTGACTTGATGTGAAAAGGAGGCAAGTATAACCCTGCTAAATCTAACAAGGGAGAGAGCACAACCATTTTGACGGTGTTTTCTAACAGAGGAGGATATTTCGTTAAATTTGTATAACTAACCTTGACTCGGTCTAATCTTTCTTTTTCCGTAGCAGTAATTTCTGGCAAATCATCTTGCCACTCTCGAAAAAATTCGTTATCCTCAACTAAGTGAATCCCAAATTTTGTTTCTAATTCGTATAGAGTAATTTCTCTGGCTGGTATAGTTTGAATCATATCTAGCAATTCTCAGAACGAGTGAGGTAAAAATATCTGGGTTTTAGGGAGCTTCGGAGCAGGGAGTAGGGAGTAGGTAATATGGCCGCAAAACATATCACAATTCATTTAGGATTGGTATAGCCAGTGTTAATCCCTAGGGAATCTCAAATCTTACTTTAACTCTGACAGTTGCTTTTCTAATTCCCCTACCCGTTTTCGGTCCCCAAACTGTTCATAGATTGCCTTCGCTTGTTCTAACAAACTCACTCCTTCTTGCCGATTCCCACGAGCATACTGAACCTCCCCTAATCCAGCTTTGGCTGCTGCTAGTTCTTCCCAATGCTCAGTTGCTGTGGTCAGTTCTACTGCCTTTGAATAAGGACCCTTAGCTTCCACAACTAGTCCTATCCGTTTATACAAATCACCCAGTAAGCGATAAATCGGTGCTATTTTTTGATCGTTTTCTTGTCCTTCCAGGATTTCAATGGCCTCAGCCGTTAAATCGTAGTCAGCATAGAGTTCAGCTAGAGCTAAGGGCTTGAACTCCTTTGGTAGATTCTGTTCCTGAATCCGCCGAGCAATAACCTGAATTTCTCTAGCTTGATCTGACTTAATCCGCGTAAATCCTAGTCCTCCAGTGCTATCTTCTGTAGAGGCACGATTTCTATCAGTCTCGACGACCAACTTATAACTAACTCCAGGTTTTAGTGGCTTACTTCCTGGATAAACAACCTGACAAATACCCTGTTGACAAACCTGCTCTCGACTAAATTCCTCAGTCCAATTCAAGCCTCGCCCTCTCACTGTTACCATGAAACTGCTAGCATCGGTGGCATCATGCCAGCTTAGAGTGGGCTTGTCAGTCAGTAAACGAGTTGCCCGTGGGCTGATAATGTAGGGAATAGAGGAGCTTACCGGACGTGCTCTGACAATTCTCCTGGAGCTTTTAATTCGCGGTGGTGGACATATGCCATTAATGCCTGTTGTTACCCCAGCAGGTACAGAGTGAGTTTTACCATGATCACAAAATAGTTTAACCCTAACCCCCGATGGTGGTCTCAGCAGATCCCCTGGATTTATCGTGGTATAGTTAGGCACTGGATGGAAACGTGACCATCCCTCCCGTTCTAGCTCAACTCTACCCGTGGTTTTAAAAATCCAATGCCCTGCCAGTACTGGCTTACTCACCAGGCTTCCCAACATAATCATAACTATGGTCAAGATCGGGGCAGAGCAAATCAGCTTACTTAGTCGATTCACTAGTCTTATCTTTAACACCTACTTGAGCATCTATACGTTCACGAGCCATCCCAACCCAGATATCTTCATCAGGGTTACGGATATCAGTATAGCGTAAACAAATTTTCCATTCTGCCAAGGCATTGTCTGGATCTTTTTCTGGTTTGTTTTCAATGACTTGCGCTAATAAACAGTGAGCCGCTGCCGGAGTTCGCGTAAAA
>NZ_JAAHGN010001248.1:0-1991 GCF_010672485.1 Moorena sp. SIO2C4
TCAATTAGTGAGTATCTTCCCCCTTCTTTATTATCGGAAGCCTTAGATTGCGCCAGAGGGATTTCCAATGAATTATCCCGAGTTAATGCCTTAGTCGCCTTAGCCCCCCACTTCCCGGATGTGTTACCGGAAGCCTTAGATTGCGCCAGAGGGATTAAGTCTGAATACTACCGAGTTAATGCCTTAGTCGCCTTAGCCCCCCACTTACCCGATGTGTTGTTACCCAAAGCCTTAGATTGCGCCAGAGGGATTTCCGATGAATACGAACGAGCAAAAGCCTTAATCACCTTAGCCCCCCACTTACCCGATGTGTTACCAGAAGCCTTGGATTGCGCCAGAGGGATTTCCGATCAAAACTGCCGAGCCAGAGCCTTAGTCGCCTTAGCCCCCCACTTCCCGGATGTGTTACCAAAAGCCTTAGATTGCGCCAGAGGGATTAAGTATGAATACCACCGAGCATTTGCCTTAATCGCCTTAGCCCCCCACTTACCCGATGTGTTACCAGAAGCCTTAGATTGCGCCAGAGGGATTGAGTTTGAACACCACCGAGCCTATGCTTTAGAGCGCTTAGCCCCCCACTTACCCGATGTGTTGTTACCCCAAGCCTTAGATTGCGCCAGAGGGATTGAGTCTGAATACTACCGAGCATTTGGCTTACAGCACTTGATTGAGAACTTAACTCCTTCGTCAGTTGATTTTCCTCTTTGGCAAGAAATTCTTGATAGTTTAGCTAGTCTAACCCGTCCCAATTTTCTTGAAGCTCTTCCTCAATTAGCTCCTTTAATCATTAAGTTTGGGGGTGTTGAAGCCCTAAGAGAAACGATGGCAGCGGTTGAGGATGTTAGCGGATGGTGGAAGTAAAGGAAAGGGAGTAGGGAGTAGGGAGTAGGGAGTAGGGAACAGATAAGAGGCAAAAGGCAAAAGGCAAAAGGCAAGAGGCAAGAGATAAGAGTTAATCAAGGATAGAGGAATTATTATTAGCTTTACTGGGTGTGGGGCGAACAGGTATTAGGATTCAGTTGATGCCTGTTCCATGGGGAATAATTGCGCTGAAATAAAGTTCAGGAAATATAGAGTGCGTTCGCATCCCTCAATTCAAAATCTAATATCTTGCCATCTTCGAGTAACTTCATAATCACACAAATCAGAACTCAGTACATAAACCCCTCTAGCTAAAAGAGAGTAAAGCGATTGCTGACATTGTTGTGCTTCTAATTTGTCATTGGGAGAAGATAGCAACCCTAAAACCCCTGTATCGACAAAAACAATCATTCTTAGTTATATAGCTTAGAGCCTTCTGGACGAAAACTATCAACAATTTGTTTAAATTTTTCTAAATCTTCCTGTCTGATTTTAGCTTCTTCTTGAGTGATTTCCTCTTCGAGGCGTTTTCTTAGCCATGCCAGAGCAGGTTGATTGAGTTTAATTTGTTCTTCAACAGTTTTACCTCTATATTTTAAGTAGGGAGCAAAATGACTTTTAGTATTCCTTGCCATAGATTTTAACGCCTTGTTTACTTCATTCAGTATAGCGGTTTTCAATAGGGTGAGGTACTGTAGCTTGTAGGGTGGGCAAAAACAGTTTGGTTCTTGTGAGTATTCGAGATTAGATTAATTTGCCCACCCTACTTTATTGAGCTTGTAGGGTGGGCAAAAACAGTTTGGTTATTGTGACTATTCGAGATTAGATTACTTTGCCCACCCTACTTTATTTAGCTGTAGCTTGTAGGGTGGGCAAAAACAGTTTGGTTCTTGTGACTATTCGAGATTAGATTAATTTGCCCACCCTACTTTATTGAGCTTGTAGGGTGGGCAAAAACAGTTTGGTTCTTGTGAGTATTCGAGATTAGATTAATTTGCCCACCCTACTTTATTGAGCTTGTAGGGTGGGCAAAAACAGTTTGGTTCTTGTGACTATTCGAGATTAGATTAATTTGCCCACCCTACTTTATTGAGCTTGTAGGGTGGGCAAAAACAGTTTGGTTATTGTGA
>NZ_JAAHGN010001249.1:0-1989 GCF_010672485.1 Moorena sp. SIO2C4
AGCTTTTTTTCGCTGTCCTGTCTTCTTTTTCGGCATCTTGCTACTTCCACACGTGAGTCACACCTTAATTGTTTCGCACAGGCATCAGAACACTACCGCTATCAGTTTTATCCTACAGTGGCGCACTACCTAGTGAAAAGATTAGTTGGGGCAAACTTGATACGGACACCCCTAGTTACGTGATTGAATCGGATGCATCAATTGTAGCTCCGCTGATTTTTACTTACGTCCTGGGTCACTAATATCATGTCCGGTTGAATACTTACACCCTTGGCCCAATCGAAGGCATGTGGCACAAGTAAAGGAATAAGGTTTAATCGGAGATGGTTTTTTATCACTAATTATCCGGACATGATATAACCCTAGAAGTGATTATTTATGGTAGTTGTGTCATAATCATTGAGCGGTCAGCTTATTTTATTCAAAGGTGCGCTTTCCGCATCTAATTATTAAATTCGCCACGGGTCGCACCTAAAAGCACCGATTGCGCTACGCGCACGCTGCGCGAACAGTACCGTGGCCACAGGCCAATCGCTGAATGCTGAATGCTGAATGCTGAATGCTGATAGCTGACCTTCTCAGGTGGTTTGCACTATGGAAATTCCCGTAGATAGGGCTATTGAGCTAACACCTGCCCGGAATCTTCCCCATGGCAATTTCCTTATGCCCACGGCCCTAATAAATTGTATGATAATAGTTTTGGGAAATCTTTAGTCAAGATAGTACACAAAATAGTAAAGAGGAAGTTATATGGCTCGATATAGAGGCCCGCGTCTGCGGGTCGTTCGCCGTCTGGGTGATTTGCCCGGTTTAAGTCGTAAAACGCCGCGCCGTGCCTATCCCCCAGGTCAACATGGTCAAAACCGTCGGAAACGCTCAGAATATGCGATCCGTCTCGAAGAAAAGCAGAAACTGCGCTATAACTACGGAGTGACTGAAAAGCAGTTAATTCGCTATGTCCGTAAAGCTCGTCGAGCCACCGGTTCCACTGGACAAGCTTTGCTGCAACTGCTAGAAATGCGACTGGATAACACAGTCTTCCGCATGGGTATGGGAGGTACCATCCCAGCGGCTCGTCAGCTCGTGAGTCACGGTCATGTTACAGTAAATGGTACAGTAGTCAATATTCCTAGCTATCAGTGTCGCCCTGGCGATGTGATTGCGGTTAGAAACCGTGATCAATCCCGCCGTCTAGTAGAACGTAACTTGGAATTTCCTGGCTTAGCAAACCTTCCTAGCCATTTAGAGTTTGATAAGAACACCTTCACCGGGAAGGTGAATGGGATTATTGATCGGGAATGGGTGGCATTACAAATTAACGAGCTACTGGTGGTTGAGTACTACTCCAGGAAAGTCTAACCCGAGTTGAAGGTTGACAACGGTTGAAAGTTAACAGGTTGAAGGTTGACAACGGTTGAAAGTTAACAGGTTGAAGGTTGACAACGGTTGAAAGTTAACAGGTTGAAGGTTGACAACGGTTGAAAGTTAACAGGTTGTTCGCCTGTGGCGTTCCTGTAGGGTAGGTTGAAGGTTATAACCTGGAACCTGCTAACCTGTAACCTGTAACCTGCTAACCTGCTAACCTGTAACCTGGAACCTTCAACCTGACTAACCTGCAACCTTCAACCTGACTAACCTGCAACCTTCAACTTGACTAACCTTCAACCTTCAACTTGACTAACCTTCAACCTTCAACTTGACTAACCTTCAACCTGCTAACCTGCTAACCTGCAACCTAAAAAACTATCCGCCGATTTGTGACATCGTCCTTGTATATGAACCATCGATACCAGAGTCTCTCTCCTTGAAATTGATTTCTGGTTTAATCATCAGCAACTGTCTGACCTGCTCTCTTAAGTCAGCGGTATCAACGCCGCTGCGTAGAGCAGTTTTTAAGTCAACTTGACCTTGTTCATTAAGTAGGCAGGGACGCAGCCAACCATCAGCAGATAGACGCATCCGATTGCAGCGATCGCAAAAACATTCTGA
>NZ_JAAHGN010000125.1:0-11149 GCF_010672485.1 Moorena sp. SIO2C4
GGAGTCGGGAGTCGGGAGTCGGGAGTCGGGAGTCGGGGTAAAAAACTTGAAAGTATCATATAACTATCATAAACGCTATATCAATCATCAATTACCAATTAGCCTTTAACCAATTACCATTCAACCTTAAAGCTTCAACCTTCAACCTTCCAACCTTCAACCTTCAACATTCCAACCTTCAACCTTCAACCTTCCAACCTTCAACATTCCAACCTTCAACCTTCAACCTTCAACCTTCAACCTTCCAACCTTTAAACAATGACCAATATCCAAGAACTAACAACGAATAAGCAAAAGGGTTTTGATGCTCAAAAACCGCCCAAGCAAGAATTGATTGATGCCTGCGTTCATTGTGGCTTTTGTCTTTCCACCTGTCCAAGTTACCGGGTGCTTGGGAAAGAGATGGATTCCCCTCGGGGTCGGATCTATTTAATGAATGCAATTAGTCAAGGGGAAGCTCCCCTGGCCGAGGGGAGTACACAACATTTCGATTCTTGTTTAGGATGTTTGGCTTGTGTGACAACTTGTCCATCTGGGGTTGAGTACGATAAACTAATCTCCGCCACTCGTCATCAAGTTCAACGAAATCAGCCTCGTAGTTTTCCAGATTCGCTGTTTAGACAGCTAATCTTTAGCTTGTTTCCCTATCCGGGGCGATTGCGTTCATTATTGTTTCCTTTGTATCTGTACCAGACCTTGGGCGTGCAGAAACTAGTGCGCTCTACGAATTGGCTCAAACTGCTATCTCCTCGCTTAGCAGCCATGGAGTCAATGCTACCAAAGGTTACTCTAGATTCCTTTCGGGATAATTTACCCGATGTCATTCCCCCTGTGGGCAAGAAGCGTTACCGGATAGGAGTAATACTTGGCTGTGTGCAACGGTTGTTTTTCTCCTCAGTGAATCAAGCAACGGTGCGGGTGTTAACCGCCAATGGCTGTGAAGTGGTGATTCCCAAAACTCAGGGCTGTTGTGCCGCTTTGCCAGAACACCAAGGACAAACTGACCAAGCTCAAGCCTTGGCACGACAGATGATAGATAGCTTTGAGGGCACAGAAGTTGATGCCATCATTATTAATGCTGCTGGCTGTGGTCATACCTTGAAGGAGTATGGTCACATCCTGGAAGATGACCCCGAGTATGCTCAAAAAGCTCAAGAATTTGCAGGTAAGGTCAGGGATGCCCAGGAGTTTATAGCTAGTGTAGGACTAACTGCAACCCTTTCACCGCTTAGGGATGAGCCATTAACTATTGTCTATCAGGATGCTTGTCACCTATTACATGGACAGAAAATTAGTGTACAACCGAGACAGTTATTGCGGCAAATTCCAGGAGTGACCTTAAAGGAACCGATGGATGCCGCCTTGTGTTGCGGTAGTGCTGGAGTTTACAACATGCTGCAACCGGAAGTAGCCGATGAGCTGGGACAGCAGAAGGTTAATAATTTATTAAATACTGGCGCAGAGTTGATTGCTTCCCCAAATCCAGGGTGTTCGTTACAGATCAAGAAGCATTTGCAGCTGCAAGGAAAAGACATTACCTTAATGCATCCGATAGAGTTATTGGATTATTCGATTCGAGGATTAGGAATTAGGCTTTAGGCACACAAGAACAACCGTCAACAACTAACTAACTAACACAAGACTTAAGTATCCAACCAATCACCAACCCCAATCCCCCAAACCGCACCCCATGCCAAAACGGTTCCTGTAGACTGTGCCAAGAAAACAACTGACTCTCTAAATTCAGCTCCAGGACTTCCAGTTGTTCCTGAATTTGCCTTAACTCAGCCTTTAGGGCTTGTCGATTACTATTAGTATTATTAGTTTTAGTATTATTACGTTTAGTCTTGCGCAAGTCTTTCCTAACTTGCTCTCGACGCTCCTGGAGTTGAGCTTGCTGTCGCTGATCCCGCTGCACCTGAGTATAACGTGTCTTGAGAGTATTAAGCGATCGCTCTATTTCTGCCAATTCCTCTTCAAACTCATTCACATCTTGTTGATCCTGTCTATTTTTTCGTGAATCACGGTAAGATGAATGAAACGATTCTGGAGGCATATAACAATCTTAAATCCTAGGTTAAAATAGTTGGGAGTTGGTAAGCACTGACACACTCCCCCACTCAGCACTCAAAAAACAATGCCTGAATCCATCCAATTCACCAAAACTGATGCTAAGATGGAACCTAGCACTCTGGAATTGGCTCAAGCCTTAGCAGAACGTTTGGCGATCAGACCCAATGATTGGCATCGCCTCAAGTCTAATCGCTCCGCCCGAGCCAGTGAGCAGGCTGCTGCTGCTTTGGTATTTCTGCTCAATGATCATCCAGAAGAAGCCCTTGAACGATTGCGCCAAGCCTCTGGATGGCTAGACCGCTCTATTTCAGCTCCCCCTTGTCCAACTCATGGGAAACGCCACCCTTAGGGAAATAGGGGCTTAGGAAAATAGAGGGCGCTTAGAGGGATGCTTCACTTGTTTACAAAGCCTAATTTCTGTTCCCTGGTTGTTCCAGAGGACTTTATCGAAAATTTGGTGAAGCAGGCTCATGCCTCTACCGCTTTCTGATTCATCGCAGGGTAGGCTAACCTCGGGACTCTCTTGGTCATCACCATGGGTAAAACCAGACCCTTCATCTGAAATTACCCACCAATATTCACCATTGACTACTGAAAATTGAACCTCTACGGTCTTACTTGGGTCTAAATTATTACCGTGCTTTGCTGCATTCACTAACGCTTCTTGTAATCCCAGCCGGAGTTCCGGTTGCCATTTATTGGGAATTTGTTCAAGAAGCAAATCGAGGATCGGGCAAAGGTAAAGGGTAGAAGCAAAGCTAACCGTTTCCCAACCGCACTCAGCCGGACTCAAAGATGTGGCAATCACTCAAGAAACCCCTAGCTTTTTTTTTGTGGACTTGATATAATAGGAGGCTAGATGCCTGATTTTGATCGGGTTAACGCTAAACACGGCTGAATCGTGCTTAGCAACCACCTGACTAGGAACTCTCGATTTCTTGAGGTTGGCTTCTATATTCAGACATGAAGATTCCTGCTGGCATAGCTAAACTACAACCTCTCTATGGTTAATTATTCTGTTAATTAGTTCAATAGGTAGTTCAATAGGTTTTTCACTAATGTCGCTGCTTTACCTATCAGCTCAATGGAAAAAATGCCTAAACAGCGCTATAATAGCCATTTAGCGTTACTCATCTTCCCTAACCTTAGTGTATTTCTGATTCCCTACGTCTATAGTATCAGAAAATTTTCGCTCAGACCAGACCCTTCTGGGTAGTTTCCTCATGAAATACCAGTGAAATAGGTAAATAATTGATGTAGATAATTGAGACTATACATAAAGACTATACATAAAGAAACTATTTAGATGCCCGTGCCACCGTTGGGTAAGCTACCAATTCCCCATCACCAATTGCCCATCACCAATCAGGGATGATGCTTGGGTGTTCCACAATTGGGCAACGCCAATATCAGTGCTCGAGAAAAGCAGCACATTCAACATGAGAGGTTTGAGGAAAGAAGTCAGCAGGTTGGATGTGGGTTAACTGGTAGTCACCGTTGAGGCAAAGGAGTTTGAGGTCTCGTGCTAAGGTAGCTGGGTTACAGCTAATATAAACGATCCGTTTTGGTGCCACTTGCCTGAGGATGTCAATAACTGCTGGAGAACATCCCTTACGGGGTGGGTCAAGTAAGATAATATCTGGCGCTATAGTCAACTGGGGGAGTAACTGGTCCACTGATCCCGCCTGAAATTTCACATTAGTGATCCCATTGATCAAGGCATTTTGCTCAGCTTGCTCTACTGATGCGGCTTGCACTTCAATACCGATAGCTTGGCTTACCTGTTGGGCAAGGGGTAGAGTAAACGTGCCAATGCCACAGTAAGCATCAACTACACATTCATGCCCCTTCAGGGCTAGCTGTTTAATGATTAGGTTTAACAAAACCTCAGCCGCTTCAGTATTAACTTGGAAAAACGTATCTGGTCGCAGCCGCAACTCAAGACCAGCAAAGTTTTCCCTCAAGTATGGCTGACCTGCAACACAATAGGTTTGGGAACCAAAAATGACATTACTGCGGTGGGGGTTATGATTCACACAAACACCAACCAGTTGGGGATAACGATTTAGCCAAGTTTGCCCTTGGATATCCAAGTCTTTTAAATTCAGATCCGTTGTGACCAAGGTCAGCAACATCTCGCCAGTCTGTTGTCCAATCTGTAACGAAAGGTGACGCAATCGTCCTTGGTGGCGGCTTTCGTTGTATATCGACCACCCCAATTGCTGAATATCCTGCTTAATTTCCCCTAGCAGGGGATTCAAGCGCTGGTCTTGCACGGGGCATTGATTAAGATTAATGAGCTGGTGGCTACCTTTTTGGTAGTAACCCGCTTGAACTGAACCCGTTGCTGAGCGTTTAAGGGGATAGGTCGCTTTGTTGCGATAGCCCAAGGGAGAATCTGTGGTTAAGATTGGGGCTACGGTGGGTTCGCTAAATCCACCAATGCGTTTGAGGGCTTGAATCACCTGATTTTGCTTCGCCAACTGCTGATAGTCCCAGCTCACATGCTGCCATTGACAACCACCACACTTATCCGCCACGATACATCGGGAACGAACACGATTAGGGGATTCCACTAACAGTTGGTGTAACTTACCAGTAGCATAGTTAGGTTTGACCCGCATCAGGCGCACCAAAGCTCTATCGCCTGTGACAGTATCCGGAACAAAAACGACCCGATTTCCTAGGCGTCCAACGCCATCACCACTATCACTGAGGTCTGTAATCATTACCTCAATCAGTTGACCTTGTTGCCAACACTCAGGGCTGGGCTGATTAGTTATCATCATTGGCATTATATAGCAAAGGGAACAGCGGATCTGGGAGTAGGGAGTAGGGAGTAGGGAGATCGAATGCAGTAGCTCATGGTGGAAACCACCTCAGGTCGGCGCACCCGTCGCTACCTGTAGGTGGCTTTATTAAGGTACCCTAGTACTTATAGCGTTTTTGCGTAAATCCTGATAGTTTTGTTTTCATGCCAGCTACAGATGGCAAGAGGGGGCAAAGGATGCTTCAAGGGAATGTAAAGGATGGGGTAAGAGGGGAAAGAGACTATCGATGCCAGCAAGCAAGCATGGGTTTTGCTCTATTTGTTGATCTTATGCCCAATGCCTTCCGTTGTGTCACCCAAAGTCGGTAAACTACTAATTAACAGTTCTGGCAACAAGTCCCGAGGTAAAATCTGTAATTTAGCTTGGGATGAATTGCCTGAGTAACTCAATAAAAAACTCCATAAACTAATAACATGAGTGTAGTTAGTCAAGTCATTCTCAAAGCCGACGACGAGCTGAGATACCTCAGCTCTGGTGAACTCAAAAGTATCAATGATTTTTTGCAAAGCGGTGAGCAGCGATTGCGCATTGCTGCCACCCTGTCGGAAAATGAAAAAAAGATTGTACAAAAAGCCAGTAGTCAGCTGTGGCAGAAACGCCCTGACTTCATAGCACCAGGAGGCAATGCCTATGGTCAGCGTGAACGAAATCAGTGTTTACGGGACTATGGATGGTACTTGCGCTTGGTCACCTATGGTGTGCTTGCTGGTGATCAGAAACCTATTGAAGACATTGGTATAATCGGGGCAAGAGAAATGTATAATGCCCTAGGTGTGCCAATGGCAGGGATGTCAGAAGCGATAAATTGCTTAAAAGAGGCATCTTTGGGAATCCTCACCGACGAGGAGGCTGAGCTGACAGGTCCCTACTTCGATTACATTATTCAAGCAATGTCTCCTAAGTCCTAAGGTAAGCTATCAGCTATCAGCTATCAGCTATCAGCTATCAGCTATCAGCTATCAGCTTATGGGCATAGGGCAAGCTACAGTGAACAGCTTTTGAATAAAACAGGTAAGCATTGGTTTAATCTCTGTTACCTCAGCTGACAGCTGACGGCTGGCGGCTGACAGCTGACCTCCTAAGTCATTTGTGATTAGTCATTAGTCATTGGTCATTTAATAATAGGATATGGTTACTTGTTAATGGTTAATTAACAAGTAACCATTAACAATTAGCCATTAACAATTAATAAAAGACTAATGATTAATGACCTCAAATCCCACGCACTTTAGTCGTGGGATTCTTTAAATTAAATGTGGTTAATCAAAAAACTGCCCTGGTTTTCATTATCAATTCTTCTGTTAAGCCATAGTATTTTTGGCTGGATGATATCTGTTGACTTTCAGGAATTGATTACGGTAGAACACACTACATCAGCATCACATCCTTCCTTATTTCATATATCGGTATGGCTCTGGCTGATCGGAGCAGTTTATATCGTGTTGATGGCTTTAGCGATAACTGCTCCAGTGTATCAGATTAGAAAATTGTACGGGACTTGGATGAAATCTGATACCAAAGCTTTTGTCTCCGTAATTTTCAGCTCTTTCCTAGCCGTTATCATCCTGCGCTGGATTCATTATTCTAGCCGTATTCTGGTGCTGATTGCTGCTGCTGCCTTAACCAGATTAGATCTTCAAACAGAAGGATATGGTGAATGGCAGGCTTTCTGGATTATCTGTGGGGTTTCTCTTACAGGTTTTAGTCTAGGCTTATTAGTTCATCAGTTACTAATAGCAATTTTATAGCCATGTTGATAGAAATGAATGTGGTTTTTTTAGTAATGGGTAATGGGTAATGGGTAATGGGTAATGGGTAATGGCGATCTCCGAGTCGTCAACCTTGGCCAAAAGGCCACGCTACGCGAACAATCCTCAACCTACCCTACACCGAAGGCCAAAGGCGAACAACCTTCTAACCTTCTAACCTTCTAACCTTGGCCAAAAGGCCACGCTACGCGAACAACCTTCTAACCTTCTAACCTTGGCCAAAAGGCCACGCTACGCGAACAACCTTCAACCTTGGCCAAAAGGCCACGCTACGCGAACAACCTTCTAACCTTCTAACCTTCTAACCTTCTAACCTTCTAACCTTAAACCTTCTAACCTTAAACCTTCTAACCTTCTAACCTTAAACCTTCTAACCTTAAACCTTCTAACCTTAAACCTTCTAACCTTAAACCTTCTAACCTTCAACCACAAACACTATTAATCTGTCTGGGGCATTTTAATTGTAACTGCTCCTTCTGGTGTGATAATAACTTTACCACCTAGGGCTTCAATTCTACTAATGGCGATTTGGCTAGTGCGAGGGTCAGGGGAGTTATTTAAAACCATTGACCAAGCACTCACTTGAGCTATCTTACTAGTAGGATTGCGCTTTATAAATTCAGCAGTGTTGCGGGAAATTTCAGCAATGTTTTGACTTTCTTCATCAGCGGATTTACTTGCCCAATCGGCGGATTTTTCAAAGGATTCTTGGGCGGCTTTAGGGTCACCCAAAAATAATAATTCATCAATTCCTTTGTAACGCCACACATAATAAGATTTAGGGGTAACTTTAGGGGATAGTGACTGGAGTCCTTTTTCCATTAAGGCGACCGATTTTTCTGGCATTCCTGCATATAAGGAACTACTGCTAGATAGAAAGAAATAGGCTGTTAAAAATTTGGGGTCTCGGTTTATAATAACGTCAAAGTACTCTGGGCTAAGCTGATAGCTAGTAATTTGGCGAGCCTCTTGATCACCAAAGTATTGAAGGAAATTCAGAAATACCCAGTCAGCTAATACATTATCGAAGCCAAATGTAGGTAGTCTCTGAAGCAGATTGAGATATACTTGTGTTGCTTCTACGTCTCGCTGGAGGTCTGCGGGTGAGATGTTTTTGGAGCTTTGTTTAAGGGCATTGAGTTGGGGTTGCTGTAGCTTGCCAACTGCTAATATACAACCTAGGAGAATTATGATTGCTCCTAGGGATTGGGTTAGTCTTTGAGGAAATTGCCAAGGCATTTGTCTAAGGTGAAGTATTAAGTAATATCAAGTATGAAGACAAGCATTCAGCTATCAGCTATCAGCTATCAGGCTTTGGCCTTGACCAAGGACTTTTATGAAAACTTTCAATTCTCATTAATCTATCAATTATCAATATTAAATTCTCCCCTTTGCCCATTGCGCATTGGCGCACGCTACGGGAAGAGCCTACGCTACGCCGGGTTTATTTTAAGCTGACAGCTGACAGCTGAGGGCTGAATGCTTACCTATGAAGGCGCTATGTATCAAGTACCGAGGAGACCATCAAAACATTCCCACCATAGTCTCAATTAACTCTGAGGGTAACTCCTTGAGAAACTGAGAACGGTTAGCCGGTTCCCGATTCCCATAAAAGCGTCGCTCATGAGCATGGGATAAAAACAGTTGTTCCTGAGCGCGAGTAATCCCTACATAACACAGACGCCGTTCTTCTTCCAACGCTACAGGATCTCTGAGACTACGACTGTGAGGAAACAGTCCTTGCTCTAGGCCGACTAGAAAGACAATGGGAAATTCTAGCCCTTTAGCAGAGTGAAGGGTCATTAAAGAAACTGCTTTTTTCCCCTCTTCCAGGTTATCCATGTCAGAGGCTAGAGTTGCATTAGCAAGAAACCCTTCTAAGCTCGTTTCTTCGTTTTCTTCTTGAAATTGCAGCACTGCATTAAACAATTCCACAATATTTTCCAATCGATTCTCAGCTTCTTCAGTGCCTTTGTTTCTTAAATCGCCAATATAACCAGACTCTTCCATAATCCCTTTGAGAATCTCTAATGCCGATCGCTCTTCCAATTGCTCCTGCCATTGAGAAATAAGCTGAGCAAATTTCTTTACCGCTTTAGCTGACCGTCCAGCAAATGTATGAACTGAGGTCTCATCACTGATAATTTCCCACAGGGGAACTCCTAATTCTTGGGCAGCTGCGACCAGATTGTTAATGGTAGTTTGTCCAATTCCTCGTCGAGGAGTATTGATAATGCGCAATAGACTAACAGTATCGGATGGGTTTGCGATCGCTCTTAGGTAAGCCAGAGCATCTTTAATTTCTTTACGGTCATAGAACTTGAACCCACCAACTACAGTATAGAGAATATCGGCTCTGATCAAGACATCTTCAAAGGCACGGGATTGAGCATTAGTACGATAAAGAATAGCAAAACTGCCTCCATCCAGTTCTGGATTTTGTCGTTTTAGCTGGATAATTTTACTGACTACAAACTGAGCTTCTTCCAATTCGTCATCAGCGCTATAACAATAGATTTTTTCCCCGATACCCCGTGTTGCTCGCAGAACTTTATCAATCCGCTGGGTATTATTTTCGATCAGGTGGTTAGCAGCTTGAAGAATATTTTCCCTAGAGCGATAGTTTTCTTCTAGCTTGACCATAGTGCGAGTATCTTGATCGGCTAAACCGTCACCAAAGTCTTGCTGAAAACCCAGAAGGATGGTGAAGTCTGCCATTCGGAAACTGTAGATAGAGTTATGAGTAAGCAATCCATCGCTAAAGTAGACATGGTGCTTCTCTACCTCTAGGCTATACACCAAGCCACTGTATTCCTGACGCTGAATCCTAATCGGTTTCCAAGCCACGGTTTTGCCACCCTGATAGACAGCTATATCCATCAGTTCTGGTAATAAATTAATCGCTGCTAGCTCGATAGTACTTTTACCCCGTCCGCCTTGATAGGCAATATCAGGGCTGTAAATCGGGTAGTTTGGGTCGAGTCCAAAGTCTTGAAGACAGGAAATCCCCCGTTCTGGTAACACATCACCCAGGGCATTAAATAACTGCTCCAGCATCTGACGGGTGTACTCAGTGGCACCATTAATTGGTTCAAACGGGGCAGTGGGAATACCATAGCGAGCGGCAATATAAGAAACTTTGAAGGAAGCTTCTGTCCGATTGTCGGTTGTCACCAGAATCCAAGCGGCATCTGCTTTGTCAACCCTGGCTCGATAGCCTAACTGAAATCCACCATCGCTTTTAAATAGCTTGCACCATCCGACTCGGTACCACTGACCTCGGCGGATTAGGTAGACAACATGAGTCTTGTCCTTAGCTTGCTGATTCCACCGGATTGGCCATCGATGGTTTGGTGTGGAGCGAGTAGTTTGGCTATCAACCGTTACCTCAATCAGATGGCCACTAAAAGGACGACTGGCTTTGTTGAAACGATAACCTTCGACTCTGCCAACTACTGCGGAAGAATGAGGGTTATAGCTGACTAACCGATGTTGATTTGGATCTAGTGCTTCGATTGGGACATATCCTTCAGTAGTGAGTACTTGAGTACCTGGTGGCTGACACTGGTCTGCATCCCCTACTACAAAAACTGAGCGATTCTGCCAATCCCACTGACTCTTTCGAGTTTCGCCATTGGTACTCAACAAGCGAATCAGTTCATACTGAATCCGATTGGTATCTTGATACTCATCCACTAAAATGTGATAAAATTGCTGATGCCAGTAGCTTAAGACCGACTCATTCTGTTGGAATAGCCTCATTGGCACTAAGATGAGGTCATCAAAGTCCAAAGCATTGTTAGCAGCTAACTGCTCTTGGTAGTGGCTATAGACATCAGCAATCACTCGTCCCCGGAAATTGGACTGTTGTAGCTCAAATTCCTGGGGAGAAAAACCGCGATTTTTGGCATTGCTGATGGCATAGCGCACAGAACGGGGGTTAAATTTGTGGTCATCAAGATTTAAGGTTTGAGTGACAATGGTTTTAACCAGGGTCTGGGCATCGGATTCGTCAAAGATGGAAAAGTTCCGATTCCACTTCCGTCCCTGCTCATCTTCATATTTATTGATATCGAAGCGGAGAATCCGAGCAAACAGACTGTGGAAGGTGCCAATCCACAACGGTTTGGTGATAGTTTTGTAAACACGCGATCGCAACTGGGTTTGTTGGTCTTCTGGCAGAAGCTCCAACCGTTGACCATACTTCTGTTCCGCCAGCTGCTGAGCAAATATTTGCTCAATCCGCCCTTTCATTTCCCGTGCAGCTTTGTTAGTGAAGGTCACTGCCAAGATATTTTCTGGTGAGACCTTGTGTTTGAGAATCAGATTAGCAATACGATAGGTCAAGGCTCGGGTTTTGCCAGACCCGGCACCAGCAACAACTAACAACGGACCACAGAAATGTTCAACGGCTTGAAGTTGGGAAGGGTTGAGGTGGCTCAGGAAATCAGGGGTTGTACTCATAGGGGCGGATAA
>NZ_JAAHGN010001250.1:0-1985 GCF_010672485.1 Moorena sp. SIO2C4
TATGGCTGAAGACCTGAAAGGATTTAGTGCTGTGGCTATAGAAGATAATGTTGCGATCGCACTAGAAGTAGGAAAGCTATTGGGAGTTCCTCGTAAACGGGCGGTTCAGGCTATGTGGCAGACTCTCAATGATGAGAGTGCTCTGAAACTGGAATCCTTTAATTGGCGAGATACTGGCATCGTTTGGGCTAACTTGTTTGCGGTCAATGACAGGGAAAGCTTTAATTTACTTTGCGATCGCATTTTTAACCAATATCCTGACCACGCCAAAGTGGTTTTACTCAACAACCGTTCCGATCGACTACCACGAGTAGCGTTATTCGCCAATCTTGCTAAGAGCTTGAGCTTTGATCGAGTGGTTACTATCGGAAGCTGCGAAGCAGAAGTACAAAAGTTATTCGCCAGTGAACCAGAACGTTTAGTGTTACTGGGTGACTCTACTCCGTTTAAAGATGCTCCTGGGACGACCTTACTAACCCAAATTACTGAAATCATAACGGAGCAAAAGATTCTGTTGGTGGGAGCTGTCAATATCCATACTCCTCAAGCCCAAGAACTCTTAAGTTTATTCCAAACCTTAGTCCAGGCTGCAAAATTGGAAGCAGTACCAAAACCGAAACAGAAAAAGAACAAACAGCAAAGGAACCAACAGAAACGACTCAAACAGAAACGACTCAAACAGAAACGATTCAAACAGAAAAGAACCAAACAAAAAGTATGTTCGAAACCATCAATACGTCAGAAATCACTCGTTTAGCCTTGCTGATTGGGGCTTATTCAGCCCTTCATTACAAAAAAACTGAAGGGGTAATCCCAGGGGGAATTATTGTTCCAGGGCTTTTAGTGGTAAGCCTAATCTTGTCGCCGATGTGGGGGATTAGCTTAATTGGATTGGCGTTTGTTTTATATGCTTTTTATCAATGCTACTTTAAACAATCGTCCAAACCTCGAACACCAATGTATATTTTGGCAATGATATCCCTATTTTCAGTTTATCCGATTGCCATCCTATACGACAGCTTAGGCTGGATGGAATTATCCCAGGATAGTCTGACCGGTAGTTTGCTCCCCGCTATCATTGCCTTTAGTTGGCTTAAACAGAAGCGGTTGAAGGTTCTACAAGGTATTGGTATCACTACCCTATTTACAGGGGGAATAGTGGCGACAATTTATTGGCTGGGTTGGTCTTGGCTCGATCTCGATTTTAATATTGTTCATCCTGCCTATGCCGATCAACTGGATATTGAGTTCAATTATCCGATGTTTCAATTTGGGATAGTACTGCTCTTAGGTTACTGGATTTACCAAAAGTCATCAGTACGATCCGGTGGTTATATTGTGCTTTCCGCTGCTGCTGCTTTGTTAATGGAACCCCTTAGTGCGGTGGCTTTTTTGCTGGGATGCCTGTTAGTTGGTACGTTAAGTTGGTTTATTTCTCGCTATAGCCTGATCATAGGACTTAATCGTTATAGTTTAGTGTTATTTATGAGTGTAGTCTATGTTTGGGGTGTGGAATTATTAGTACTGCTAGTTAATCCGACATTAGTTCCCTTCCGGGGCTTAAATCTATTAGTTGTAATTGCGATGATATCATTGGTTAATGATTTGCTATTGTATTGGAAACAAGGAGGGGGAAAGTATATGAGTCTTATTGGTTTGGTAGCAATTGTTATTCATGTATTAGCAAATAAGATAGCGTTTTTATTTTAAATGTGACCGTAAGCTATCAGCTATCAGCTATCAGCTATCAGCTATCAGCTATCAGCTAATGCGCTACGCGCACGCTACGCGAACGTAAGCATTCAGTTATCAGCGATTAGCGCTACGCGCACGCTACTTGAGGTGCTATCAGCTTTGTGGCACAGGCTTCGACGCATCGGACCTAACTCAAATTAAACGAATACTTAGCCCTTTTCTTGATGCACTCGCTCACGGTAGGGGCTGCATCGCTTATTCGCGCATCACCTCAAGTAGCGTGCGCTATG
>NZ_JAAHGN010001251.1:0-1983 GCF_010672485.1 Moorena sp. SIO2C4
TCTCGCTAGTTAAGCTTTTGAGACAACAAACCTCAATAAATTAAGTTTCAAATAACAGTTAAGGAGGAATTTGAGTAAGATGGATTACAACGATCAGATGAATGCCCAAAGAGGAGAAACGTTTCGCTTGTCAGGGGCCTATGAACAGGCGATCAAGATTTTTAAAGAGCTCCAAAGTAAGTATCCAGACAATGCTTGGGTCAATGCCCACCTAGGAACAACTTACTACCAGTTGATGAATTATGATCAAGCAGAAAAGTACTTAAATACAGCCATCGAAAAGAATGATAAGTATCTCTGGGCTCATGCACAGCTAGGTGAAACCTATCGTCTGCGGGCAATTGTGGAAAATCGGAAAAAGGAATATGTTGACTCAGCTATAAAACATTTCCAAACAGCCCTTGATAATCAAGAACCAACAAACAGCAACTATGCGTGGGCATTAGCTCACTTGGGAGCAACCTACCGCCTGAAGATGTTTAAGATTTCACAAAAAGTAAAAGAAGAATTAAACAAAGAATTAGAAAAAGGCCATGTGGAATTTCTGAAAAAAATAATAATAGATGAAGACAGTAAAAACAATGCATTGGCTTGTCTTAACAGAGCGATTGAACTTATCCCCACCTATACCTGGGCTTGGGGTATGCGAGCAACAGTTTACAGATTGGTTCAAGAATACGAGGATTCACACTGGGATTTATCAGTAGAGATAGTAATAGCTCCGGAATCTCAGGTTTTACAGTTCTCTCCTTCTCCTGTCCCATTCTTAGAAAGCAGGAGGCTAGATCTTTATGAACATGCATTGCTATGTTTTTATTTAACGAAGATAAAAGACGAAGATAAGAAAGAGAGATACTACGGTAGAGCGATCGCTTATGCCCAAAAAGCCTTGATGGTTCAGCCAGGTGACTTGATTGCTTACCTAATCCTCACCGTAATTGAAGCTCAGCAAAATAAAGAAAAATTAGAAGATATTAATGATGATATTATCGAAAAATTTAACACATTCATTAAAAACGCCAAGTTACCGTTTTCTGAAGTCTGTCAAACTGTATTGCGATATCAAATTAGTGCTAATAAATTTACTACAAATCAAATAAAAGCTATAATAGAATATGATAATGCTTATGAACATCCATTAACAAAGCTTGTTCTGAACGATGTGATAAATAACCCTCATATAGATTCTATAGATTCTGCTGAAGAGTGTGAGGAGGCACAATTATGGCTATGGAAAAACTTTGCCCTGACGGAAACATGTAGCAATGTTCTTTTCTTGCTTAGTGATTTAAGTGTTCTTCTGGAGGAAGACAGTATTATTGGTACCGCGAACCTTTATCGAGACATTGGCTTTCGAATCAATTCTTACTACACAATAGAAAGGGTTTTTCAAACTCCAGTACTTTCGGATATAGAGCGTTCACAAATAATAAAGAAAGCAATCACAAAATATTTTTCAATGTTCTTGAATCCTGACAAAGATTGAGTTTATAAGTGCTGATTATTCGGCTCTAAAATAGAATTGCTATAGCAATTTAATCGGTGCCTTAAACAAGCGCTGAAACTCTTAATTAAAGAGAATCGACTGGGTAAAAAAAATAAGCGACAATTAGCTGGCATTTTTCACTGGTAACTACGTTAAAGATTGGTAGGATATCTCATGAGTAAACTATTTAATTTATTAACAGATTTGGCCCTTGACCCCAACAAACAAAGTGTTTTTATCAATAACCCCAGTTCCGTAATGGACGAGGTGGGTTTATCTGAAGTAGAGCAGACTGCAATGATCAGCAAAGAACCTGCTAAAATTGCAGCCTTCTTTGCAAACGAACAAGCCCCGCTTGCTATTACCTGCGCCGATCCCGGTCCCGATCCCTTGCCAGATCCAGACCCTTTTCCCATACCAGATCCAGAGCCTTCTCCATCAGAAGAATCCACACCTAACTTTAACTAGAATTTGGTGTAGAAAAGTTTCATCAAGCA
>NZ_JAAHGN010001252.1:0-1926 GCF_010672485.1 Moorena sp. SIO2C4
ACGCTCTTCCGATCTAGTGATTTCCAAACCGGGATACAGTACTTTTGCCGAAGCGTTACGCCTGGATATCCCAATTGCTTCAGTTACCCGCTCTGGATTTGCTGAAGCCGCTATCCTAATAGAAGGGGTGCAAGACTACGGTCACCATCAGATTTTAACACCGACAGAATTTTTCCACGGCAAGTGGGAATTTCTCCATCATACTCCCAAGCCTCCCAGAAAATCTCAAAGCTTGGTAAAGGATGGAACAGACAAGATTGCTAAAGATATTGTTAACTACCTCCAGACTTACACTAAATAGCCTAAATAGCCCCTGCCATGATATCTACCGTAGATTCGCTTATAGAACAGATCCAGAATAGCCACAATTCTATCCCAAAGTCCATCGACACACCAGAAACCTCTATCACTCAAGAGCAGACGTCTTTCCCAAGCCTGGAGTTGGCAGCACGAGACGTTCGTATGGTGCTCGATCAACAAAGGGAGCGCAGTCAAACCTTGACCACAAAACTCAATATCTTGTTTGTCACTAACGGAGCCTTATTAACGAGTTTAACCATCTCTGGGCTAGTATTTTTCCGCAGCCCCTTTGGTATTGCTGAGATACTGGGATTTATGCTTAATTTTACCCTACTAATCCGTGCTTTTCTCCCGCGTCAGATAGCAGTCAGTCCCAACTTGGGAGATAAAAAATTCCTAGAACGCTACCTGGTACTCTCACCAGAACAATACCAACTACAGATGCTGGTTAATCTGGTAGAGGCTTATAATGCAAACAGGCAGCGATTAGAAGATTTTTCTCTATCGTTGAAGTATTCTGCTTATGTAACTTGGGGGGTTGCCTTGATTATTACGTTGAATGTCATAGCAGAGTTTTGCATTCCTGCGCTTAAACTGATGTGATGTATTGTTGGCTTTCGCTCAGACTATGAATTCTAAACAGGTTAATAACAAACCCTCTGGAGAACCCTTGAGTTTACCGGAACCAGACCCAGAGAACATCACTGTCTTGACCCGTAACCTGCCCAACGAGCCAATTCTGCCCTGGAATCACTATGATTCCCCTTGGCGTGAAGGGGAACCGGAGAATCCAGAGGCATCGGAAAATTCCGAGCAGGCAGATGAGTCGAGTGACAATCAATCTGCAACTGAGCCAGAATCAGCAGAAAAGCCAGAGTTATCAGAAACTGCTGCTCAACTGGATAAGTTGTATACAGAAGAATTGGCAGAATTGGCAACTGTCCCTGAGTCGTTATCAGAAGATACTCTAGAGTCATCAGAAACTGCTGCTGTGGTGGATAAGTCTGCTGACAATCCACCAACAGCTGTAGCCACAGAAACCTCGGAAACACCTGTGGTGGATAAGTCTGTTGACAATCCACCAACAGCTGTAGCCACAGAAACCTCGGAAACACCTGTGGTGGATAAGTCTGTTGACAATCCACCAACAGCTGTAGCCACAGAAACCTCGGAAACACCATCGGAGGAACTAAAACAGCTCGGGTAGCAGTGGCTCGATTAACTAACCCTTCTATGACTCATTATCAACAACGACTCAAAATTAGGACTACCGGTAAATCGTTCTCCAACATTACCGGGAAAGTTCAATCCGTGGTTGCTACATCAGGACTGGAGACTGGATTGTGTACGATATTCCTGCGTCATACCTCCGCAAGTTTGGTAATTCAGGAAAATGCTGATCCTGATGTGCTCATGGATTTATCGAACTTTTTTGCTAAATTAGTACCAGAAGATGGCAAAAGCTATAGCCATAGTGCCAAAGGTCCCGATGATATGCCTGCTCATATCCGGACTGCGCTGACTAAAACATCGGAACAGATTCCTATTGCTCAGGGAAGATTGCTCCTAGGAACCTGGCAAGGCATTTATATTTGGGAGCATCGGCGACAGGCTCACTACCGGGAG
>NZ_JAAHGN010001253.1:0-1976 GCF_010672485.1 Moorena sp. SIO2C4
GACGTCACTCCCTGCGTCATGGTCGACGTTTTCAACATCGTCGCGCACATCCCTTCGGCCTCGAACTCCGAGGGCGACATCATGCTCACCGCGCACCTCGACGCCACGGGACTACGCAACGACCCGGTAAATCAGGTATAGCTAAACTATTTGTATCTATTTACTCAACTCAGCTCAGGGGAGGGTATCTTCGCTTTCAAGCACAATACTTGCGGCGAATCAGACTTCCTCAGTGGCAAAGTATTTCAGAGAATCTTCAAAGAATGCTAATAGAAGCAGCAAACACAGGAGATCTTAACCTTGGAAACTATGCAGTGTCTGAAATTTATGGATTGACACCAAAGGAGCGAGCTGTGATTAGAGATAACCAGATCTAAATAAGCAATGAGTATCCTATGCTATAATATATAAAAACCATTACAAGATTTTTCATAAATTAATATGTCAGTTACTTGGTCAAATTGGAGGGGTAATGTTTCTTGCAACCCCAAAAGTATTGTCGAGCCGTCTTCTAACGAAGATCTCAGGAAAGTTCTTGCCATGGCTCGAACCGAAAGGATGAAAGTTAAGGTTGTTGGTTCGGGACACTCATGGTCAGAAGCTGCATGCACCGATGGTGTTCTTGTATCCTTGAAGCGACTAAACCGAGTAATCGAGCTAGACCGAGAACGGGGCACCGTTACTGTCGAGCCAGGAATAACACTAAACAGCTTGAATCAATACCTAGACCAACACGGCATGGCCTTGGAAAACCTGGGAGCAATTACAAAGCAGACTATTTCTGGTGCCATAGCAATGGCTACCCATGGAACAGGAGACAAGAATGGCTCACTGGCCAGTGCAGTGGTCGAGCTGGAGCTAATGAAAGCATCCGGGGAAGTTGTCCGCTACCAACAAGATAATCCCACATTTTATGGAGTATGTGTCAACTTGGGTGCCCTTGGTATTATTACTAGATTAACGCTTCGTTGTGTACCTACATTCTTCTTGCGAGATGTTCAACAACCGATGTTAACTTCCGTGCTCAGAAAAGAAATAGACACACTAGTTAAAGAAAACGATCATTTCCAATTCTTTGAATTTCCCCACACCTCACGCTCCTATTGGTTTAAGTTTAATAAAATGGATGAGCCGGTTACTCCCATGCCATTCTGGAGACAATTCCTAGACGACCTATCTAGAACTATATCTAGATCCGGCAATGGAATCGGTGACTGGATTACCAGAAATTTTCCTGCTCTAATTCCTATCATCTTTAGAGTAGCTTTTTTTACTAATCTACGGGGATTAAACCGTTGGGATAAGAGCTTTAAGATCCTCGCCTTTGAGAATATTAATTTCACCTATTCCGAGTTAGAGTATGCCATACCAAGGTCAGCTACAATCAAAGCTCTGGAGCAAATTCACGAGATGATAAAAAAACAGGGATTTAGGATAAACCTACCAATATCAGTTCGATTTGCTAGTTCCGAAGAGCATTGGTTAAGCCCACTGTATCAAAGAGAGTCTGCTTATATTAGCCTTAACTTATCAGGGTCAGATTTTAAGGTGATTGAAAACTATCACCGGGAAGCCGAAAAGATATTATTAGAGTATGGTGGCCGTCCCAACTGGGGCAAGCACTTTTATTCCAATCGGGAATATCTTCGCTCACAATACCCACGTTGGGATGACTTCGCTCTGCTTATGAAAGAATTTGATCCTGATCGACTTTTTTCTAACCCCTTCCTCGACCGCCTCTTCCCTTTTGATGTATGATTGGCTCAAATCGGTTGGGAGTTCGTTTCACAGCCGGGGTTTCTTCCATACTCTCTAATATCATTTCGGGATAATTACCCTTAATAAAAATGTAAGCATTCAGCCGTCAGCTATCAGCTTTCAGCTGTCAGCTTTCAGCTTATCGGCTACGCGCATATGCTTACAAAATCTCGAACTATTAAATTCTCCCGTTTGAGGTTGATCTTAAGCTGACGGCT
>NZ_JAAHGN010001254.1:0-1975 GCF_010672485.1 Moorena sp. SIO2C4
TTCCCTGTTCCCTGTTCCCTGTTCCCTGTTCCCTGTTCCCTGTTCCCTGTTCCCTGTTCCCTGTTCCCTGTTCCCTGTTCCCTGTTCCCTAAAACCCAAAAACTCCTTACTAGCTTGAAAACCGCTATGACTAAAACAAGTGATCTATATTCTCTGTATGATGTTGATAATGAGCAATGGTTATTATCAACATTGAAACTCCTAAAAGAAAAACGACTAGAAAATCTCGACATAGAGCATTTAATTGAGGAATTAGAAGGATTGAGCCGTCGAGATAAATTAACAGTTGAAAGTTTTTTGGAACAAATTATCCGACATTTACTACTGCTGAACTATTGGCAAGATCAATATGACTATAATGCCAATCATTGGCAAGCGGAAATTATGAGCTTTAGAACCCAACTGGACGAGTATTTAACTCAAAACCTCCGCAATCATTTACAACATAATCAAGGCAAAGTTTATCAAAAAGCTTTAAAATATGTCATAAAAAAAACCGGTATGATGATTCAATTTCCTGAAGACTGTCCCTATACTCTCGAACAATTATTAAATCAAGAGTGGCTGCCTTTAAAAGCTGATATGTAAGCAGTAAGCGGTCAGCGGTCAGCAGTCAGCGGTCAGTGGTCAGTGGTCAGTGGTCAGTGGTCAGTGGTCAGTGGTCAGTGGTCAGGTTTGTGGCACAGGCTTCGACCCTGGGACTTCAAGGTTTCCTCATCAACCGTAGCCATAGCGCATAAGCACCTCAAATAGGGTGGCACAGGCTTCGACCCTGGGACCTAACCCATTAGCTGATAGCTGATAGCTGAATGCTTACTAAAATAAAGATTGAACTTGAAGTATTGAGTCAAATACCACTTGATTGCTAGCAGCGCTGTCATCAAACTCATCAATAGACGTGCTAGGGTCAATAAACCCAATGATATAGTAGGACCCAGGGTTGAGATTAGGAAAAGAACCACTCCATGTTGCGTAATCCCAATTGAAAGGATCTAAGGAGCTTATTGTATCGCTACCAAGGAACCAGTGGGAACCGCTGGAGTTAGTAACGTCATTGTCTGTAGATGCATAGAAATTGACGTCGAAGTTTCCTGATGCTGCTGTACCGTTGTTACGAGTTACAAAACGTGTAGTTAAGTTATCTCCTGGTTTAATCGAGTTAGATGAAAGGTAGTCAAAGTCAGTACCAAACCATTGATCATAATCCACAAGATCAGGTTTATCTACTGGATTAGGATCGTTTGTCTTCCAATCCTCTATCAAATCGGTCATGTATTTCTGTAAGCGAATAGCTTCATTATGGGTAGGAGTATTTTGGCTATCATGAATATAGCCACTTGTCAGACCGATAACATATTCTGAGTTACCTTCAGAACGCCATACTGGACCACCACTATTGCCTCCAGTAGCATCAAGATGGTGTTTAATCTGATAGTTATCAGCAGAATTAATAGTACCAGAAATTGTATACATTTCCGCAGAATGGTCTATTCCTGCCAAACTACCTGACCAATTAGTTTCAACAATTCCCTCACTGTTGATTGTGTTTTTAGGATACCCAGTTATATTGACATTTAAGTCATTAAACCAACTAAGATCCGAATTCCATTGCCATCCCATCCAACCAGTGTAATTACCAATATTGCGATCGAGGCTTAAGACCGCCCAATCATAATTCCCGTCATCTTCATTACTGTCAGCATCAGCAATAATTCCATCACCATCATTATCTGCTGTATAACCGTTCACCGTATGAAAATAGGTTACACCCACTTGACCATAATATTTTTCTTGACCATCTTGACCGAGATGGACGTATATTTCGTCTGCATAGCCACCATTTCCAGCAGAGTCAGAACGAGTGCTGTTGAAGATGCTATGAGCTGAGGTGAGAAAATGGTGAGGACCAATCATCACCCCAGATGAACCAAACCACTCATCCCCAAATTTCGCCGTGACAAAACCTACTTTAGTC
>NZ_JAAHGN010001255.1:0-1973 GCF_010672485.1 Moorena sp. SIO2C4
TGAGTGGGGGAAACCACGGCAGCGCGGTCATGGGGGAGACCCCCAAGACCGCGCTGCCTCCCCAAGACCGCGCTGCATCGCTTTTTTTGATCAAAAATCGTGAGAGGCCAGAAAAACTGGTCTTTTAGTGGGACTTAAACAAAAATCAAGCCCAAATGAAGCCTAAACTGGCTTTATAAGCAGCAAACACCTCCTGATTGTGAGTTAGTTAGCCAATTAAAGAAACGAAAAGACATAGCTGTACGGAAAGCCTCCAAGGCTTCTGTAAAAGTATTCATTCGCGTAGCGTGGCCAAGGTTTGGAACGCCCATCGCCAAAGTAATCCCCCGGTTAACTTATGCCAAAGAATAAAAATATAGGCACAAAATACTAGAATAAAATGGTGAATTAGACTTCTTTTATCCCTGACTTGGTATTCTTTCAACCCTAGCCAACCCTTGGCTTCCCAAGAAAATACTTCCACCCAATTTCTTTGGGAATAGGTCATTACTATCCACTGTTTTGTTACTTTTTTTTGCCTCAACATTGGTGATCAAATAATCACGGTGCGCGCCTCCTAGGGCGAGTAAATCGCCCTTTCGACGTGAAAGGTTGATCCATCATAGATTATACCATAATTTTGCTCTTTTTATCGTTTAAGTCCCGATAGTTGCTGTCCCCAATGATTGTAAACTTCTCCTGATTAGATTTTAGAGATCTATTGTCGAAATCCTTGACTAAAAGACATTTGATCGATTTACCCATAGTATGGAACCAGTCTCCAAGAGTCCCTAAGTGTTAATGCAATATTTGAGACCTCAAGAATAGAGAAGATGGTAGGGTCATTTCTTAATGATGGGAGCTCCGATTGTTTTGTAGTCCCAATACTGAGAAGGTAGGGGTGGATTTACATCAACAACCTCAAAATCGATCTTGGAAAAGCCAGCTTCTTGCAATAGTTTTTGATGTGCTTCTGGTATTTCAGTGGCAACCCGTGAAAAATAAGTAAATGTTCCATTTTTTTTGAGTAACCGACCCGCTTCCTTAAAAAAATCGTGTTGGTGGAAACTTCCTGCATCCTCTGGAGTTAGTGGGACAGTATCAAACAGAATCCCATCAAAACTCTCATCATCAAAACGTGAACTAACCTCTTGCCAAAAACCTGGGACAATTTCCATCCTACCTATCCTCAAGGCTTCAGGGAATTTTTGTTGCGCGAATTCGCGTACATCTGGGTGGGCTTCAAGGATCGTATGTTTCTCAATGTCGGGGGAGTCTTGAATAAAACCTGCTGATAATCCAAGTCCAAAGCCTAATTCTAGTACTTGTCCGCCATTTGAAGTTGCGATTGAAGCCAACTTCTTCATATACGGAATTTCCCAGTCCTGCATTACTTCGACACCATTAACGCTCAATTGATCGGGAGTATAAATGGCTTTTTTTTGTATCCAATTTTGTTGCTTGGTATCCAATTTTGTTCCTTAACTAGCTATGCTCGCTGCATATTGAAACTACCCAAATTTAAAAGTAGGATTTCAACATACCACGCCTGCGTACATCACAAGTTGCACAATGTAACCCACCTCCAAAAACATAATGGTCTTTAAAGTCCACTAAAATTGGCTTTAAGCCTATCTCTTTAAAAAACTTAATCGTTGGTTCCTCACTCTTCTCCACAACCACTCGCTCCTGATCAATCATCAGAATATTCATAGAAAGCCAGCGGCTGGACATATGAAATTCGGCGTTTGCTACGCCCCTGGGAGGATAAAGAATTTCCCATCCTCCCTGCTTAAACATCTCTAGGATATCCGGTGAGATGCACGGACGGTCAGGGCAAGACAAGACACGCCCTTCGCCGATGGGAACCCAAGTTGCATCCATATGTATGGGAGCTGGATCACGGAACTTGACTGTGTGGACTCGGTACTCCGAGCCAAGATGCCTCTGCATCCACTGAATTCCCAAGTCGTTGGTGACGTGGCTCCTCTGTG
>NZ_JAAHGN010001256.1:0-1970 GCF_010672485.1 Moorena sp. SIO2C4
TGTCCAAGGACGGGGCGCGATTACCAAAAATTTTTGGTAATCAACTCCCTAGTCCAGGGGAAACGCATCTTATTTTTGTACATGCTGGCGGGGTCAGGATTTCAGCGATCGAGTCCTGCCCATGAATCAATTGATGAAATCCTTACTGGATAAGGGTTTTGCAATTTAGATGCGAATGCCGCTGGTTCCTTTAGTAACCGCGTGATTGAGATGCTCTTACCCTGAGCTATAAACCTGGCTGACCCTAGAAGATATTCTGGTATTCGTTCCAACCGTTTGAAATAACCTTCTCCGCACCCTGATTCTGAAAGTTATTAAGATCCGGTAGACCAATATAGCTATAGTAGGACAGTTGACCGTTGGGCTTTAGAGCAAACAAAACTCCAGAACCTCCGGAAAAAACTCTACTATATTCGTTCCAACCGTTTGAAATAACCTTCTCCGCACCCTGATTCTGAAAGTTATTAAGATCCGGTAGACCAATATAGCTATAGTAGGACAGTTGGCCGTTGGGCTTTAGAGCAAACAAAACTCCAGAACCTCCGGAAAACACTTTACCATATTGGTTCCAACCGTTTGAAATAACCGTCTCCGCACCCTGATTCTGAAAGTTATTAAGATCCGGTAGACCACTATAGCTATAGTAGGACAGTTGACCGTTGGGCTTTAGAGCAAACAAAACTCCACAACCTCCGAAAAAAACTCTACTATATTGGTTCCAACCGTTTGAAATAACCTTCTCCGCACCCTGATTCTGAAAGTTATTAGGATTCGGTAGACCACTATAGCTATAGTAGGACAGTTGGCCGTTGGGCTTTAGAGCAAACAAAACTCCACAACCTCCGGAAAAAACTTTACTATATTGGTTCCAACCGTTTGAAATAACCTTCTCCGCACCCTGATTATGGAAGTTATTAGGATCCGGTAGACCACTATAGCTATAGTAGGACAGTTGACCGTTGGGCTTCAAGGCATAAAGAATCTGAAAACCAGACTGACCTTGAGTCAAAACAGGGGTCAAGGTTGTAAATAGCCCGGTCATGGTAGCGAGTACAACCAAAAACCTTCGACGTCTGATGACACTTTTCATTTGTTATACGCCGTTTCATGTGAATAAATGTGATTCGATTCCCTCCCAAGCTATAATTTAGAATATTTTAAATAAACACAATACTGTCATCAACAGCTGTTTAATTTATTCCACTTTATAGGGGCATCAGCAAGGGAATTGCTAAGTATTAAACATACACATAATTGAGAATAATTTAGTTAGCACAATTGAGAATAGTTTAGTTAGCAAAGTTATAAAAAATTAATAATAATTAAGAATGATTTAGAATAATTTAGACATTCTGGCTAGGCTATACAAAGCCAGGGTAAGCGCATCTTGTCAACAAACCGGGGGTAGTTCTCAATAAACCCGGTGTTATTGTGCTTATTGACAAGATATTTTATACATATAGTGTTTATGTAAATAAAGAAACACTATATGTATGAATCAATCAATTAGATCTGTTTACTCTGCTGCCTAGTCTTGATAAAACCATTGCGATATAGTAATAAACCCTTAGTGGAAATGAATCTAACAAACCGAGGGTGAGTTGGATTTACCTCTTAATATAGAGTATTGGTATTTCTAGCTTAGTCAATGAGCAGATCCCCTCAAGCATCTACTCCCGAATCCAACGATAACCTTCCGAAAAGGGCAACTGAAGCAGCAAGGAAAGTTGCGCCTGAGAATACTGACCATCGGACAGTGGACCGCAGTAAGCTGACACCGATGATGCAGCATTTTGCTGAACTAAAAGACCAGTATTCCCATGCTGTGCTGCTCTACCGAGTTGGGGACTTCTATGAAACCTTCTTTCAGGATGCCAGGATAATTGCTGAAGCCCTGGAACTGGTCTTAACCAGCAAAGAAGCTGGTAAGGGAGTGGGACGGGTGCCAATGACAGGGGTTCCTCATCATG
>NZ_JAAHGN010001257.1:0-1968 GCF_010672485.1 Moorena sp. SIO2C4
ATCCACGGAAGCAGACCGAAAGGTCAGGATATCTAGGAGCTGGGTGCGGTGAAAGTCGCACGCCCAGATTTGAAGGAGAGGTGCCCTGGGTAATACCAGGCATCGACTCTAACGAAGTCAGAAGTCAGAAGTCAGCGATTACTTACGTTTCGTAGTTTGGGAATGTCAAACATCTGAATGCGTAGTGCTATACTAGTGCGATCGCTTTTGAGGAAGTAAGCTGTTCTTGCTCATCGGTTTATTACTAAAGCGCCACCTAAATCCTCCAAATTTTTGAAGCATACCCAACAGTAGAAAAATTTGCTTGAGTGTGTGTAGCTTAACCTGTAATTGTTGATACTCCTCTCTTAAACCATGAATACCTACTTGCCCAAGAACAATTGCCTTGGGAGCACTATGTAACGTTTTAGAGATACGGCCTTCAACCCTTTCCAACTGATTAGCGATAGATGAAAGCCACTGTCCCAATCGCCAAACTTGGCAAGCAATGTATAGACACAAGAGGGAGAGCATAATGTTGATGACGATTACAAGTATCATAATCAAGATACCAGTGATATAATTGACTTTACAATGATACGATGGCTAAGGTTGGGCAACTGGGAGAGAAGTTAGTCGCTAGGTGGTTACAAAGCCAAGGCTGGATCATCCTAAACCATAGCTGGCGCTGTCGATGGGGAGAGATTGACCTAATTGCCAAAGGAAACCCGGTGGCATTGGATTTTGTCGAGGTTAAAACTCGCAGTCGAGGGAATTGGGATGCCGATGGTATGCTAGCAATTACACCACAAAAGCAAGCTAAACTCCGGCTTACAGCTGAGTTATTTCTGTCAGAACATCCAGATTTAGCTGATTTACCGTGCCGATTTGATGTTGCTCTTGTCCGTTGCCAGTGCCTGAACCAACCTTTACACTCTACAACCGCAGATCAAGAGATCGAATTTCCGATAGTTGAACTAGCTCAACCGGTATTGGTGGCAGGATATAAGCTGATGCTACAACACTACATGCAGTCAGCTTTTGATTAGCTACTCGGTTTGGGGGTTGGGTTTTGCTGCTAGCTCATTTTTTCTTAATCATCAACATTGCCTTTTGGCTTGCTTTTGCCTGATTTTTTCGGGACTTGCTTCTTGGTATAGTCAGCGCCCTTTATCTCAACAAACCTAGCCTTGAGAGGCTTCCCAGGTGGGAGTGTCACAAACATACGATTTTTTCAGGCAGACAGATTCTCCGGTATTACCTAATCTTAAAGAAGAAACAGATACCCATTATCATAGCTTGGTATAAACTGAATCATATCCATAACTCCTCAAGAGTAGAAACATGGAAAGCCTCACCATTGCTATGGTCGAGTGGATCATAAAACTGTTCCGCGTCTACCTGGTCGCAGGTTTGATTTTTGCGGTTCCTTTCGTCATCTTTGGCGTGCAACGGGTGGATCCCAATGCCCAGGGATGGGCGATCGGCTTTCGCATTATGATCATTCCCGGTGTGACTGCCTTCTGGCCGATGTTTGCCACTCGCCTGTTGAGAGGCAAAACTCTTCCGACTGAACGCAATGCTCACCGTATCTCGGCCAAACGACTGACCTGAAAGGGAAATGCTATGATTCTCGCTCGCCGTAAAACTCACTTTTATTCCTTTGTGGTACTAGCAGTTGTCCTACCAGTGTGCTTCTTGGCAGGGATTTTACTGCGTCCTAGTTACGAACCAGTTGATGTAGCTAGCAATAACTTATTTACACAGGCAGGGTTCGTGACACAAACCCAACCCAGAAAGGCAATTGGCTCAACTAAACTTGATGATGGAACATTTCGGTTTCATGTTGAAACCTTTGTCAATTACCAAGGCAAACTGGTGATGGAACTTAAGTCTCTTTCTTTGCTCCAAGTTCCCGATCCCTTGCTGTATTGGGACCCTAGGCAAAAAGCCCCCACAGAAATTAGCGTCCGCTAAATACTGCTAGGA
>NZ_JAAHGN010001258.1:0-1966 GCF_010672485.1 Moorena sp. SIO2C4
TGATTCGGTGACCTTTACTTTGGCATCAGCAATATTGATGCGACAGCCTTTGGGACGAACGTGGGGACGTAGCGCAGCGAGTAGATTAATCGCAATATCGTTGTGGGGAATGCTGCCACCTGTCATAGCCAAAATGTCACCATTAATAAATTCGTATCGAAGTTCCTGGTGTACTTCCCATTCCAAGTAAGCTTCGACAGTCATTTTCTGGGACTGGGGATTGGCAATCATGGCAGAGTCTATGAATTACGTAGCTGGCGTTAGCATCAAGAACAAGTTTTAGATTATAGATACCACTGGTTAATATAAGTTACAACTTTACCTTATAACAGGGAGAGTCAGTACTAGAGCATGAAACTCAACAGACAAAGTTTATCACCCTGTACCCAGATAAGGAGGCTAGATAATGGCATTTGATTTATTTTCACGGGTGGCCCTGCGGGAAGATTTTCCCAAGCATAAGTTGCAGCAAGGGGATATTGCAACGATTGTCGATCACCATCCAGTAGAAGATGCAGAGGATGGTTATAGTCTGGAAGTTTTCAATGGGATCGGGGAAACAATTGCCGTTTTAGTGGTTTCCGAGTCACAAATTGAGCCATTAATGAAAAATGAGGTTCTGCATATCCGAATATTGGATGAAGCGGTTTGAAGCTACAACCGATCAATCTGATCAACACTCAACCCCGTATATTGGGCAATATCCTTCACGGGTAACGCTGTCGCCTTCATCTGTTTAGCAACGCCTGTCATAGAAAACTTCACACCACTGATTTTTTAGCTCCACCACTGCAAACGCGGGTGCGCTCACCCCAGCGCAAACTCGGTATACTGCCTCATAATCGGTGCCTGATAGGCCAAGACAATATCCTGCTTTGGTACCCCTAGCTCAACTAACTGATCTGCGATCGCAATCTCCGACCCATCATGCTGTATCCAAATCTTGCCATCTTTAATATCCACATGTACAGAACATCCATAAATACGGGTGATGTTATCTTTCCAACCGGTATTAACGATCTGGTAATGATCCCGTTCTGTATCAAAAATGAGCTGGGTTTGGATGGCCAGATTCGCCGACTTAATACTGGCGCGTTTTTTAAGCAAGTCCTGAATATGCTGTCGATACACATCTAGTTTATCCATTGAGTAATCCTTGGTTGGGAAACGTCATAAACTAAAATAGGAACCTGATTAACCTTGATCGACTTTTGTATAAACGGATAAGTAAAAAAAACACTGTAAATAGTGTTAGGAACCGCAAGATGAAGTGTTCGATCAGGCTCCTCATCTTCTAAGGCAAGACGATAGTTAATAAACTGCCCAATTGCACCATGGAATTCTGAAATCCTTGAAGTTGATAGAAAGCTTTTAACTTCAATAGCTATTTTTTCATTATTCCGTTCAGCAGCAATCAGGCGTTCTGCCCCCAAATCAATGTAGAGATCGGTAAAACCCAGATCAATGCGATAAGGATCGTGGGTAATGCTCCAACCGTCATTGATTAGAGCATCCTTAACTAGATCATGGAATTGATCCTTAGCAGACATGGGGAAATAGGTACAGGTGTTAACAAACGTCTATTATATAGGTTAGCAAAAAGGGAATCCGCTTTTTTGATGGGTTAATTGGGTCAAGTACAGTTTCGACTTCGATCACTCCTGATATGAGAGTATTTTCCATACAACAGAGATCTAAACCTAAAACTCTTAGTTATTACTTTTAGTTATTAATTTCATCAGTTACTTCCTCCTGGAAAGAATTAGAAGCAAAAAGACCGCGTCCCACTTTTTTCCACCTCCCTTCTTTTGCACCTCGACGCAATTCCGTAGACAAGGAGTTTTTAGCACGGAGTTGCTCATCATCAGATTTGGCATCAAATAGTCTGCTGACAATCTGTTCTCGGTTAACCGGAGCAGCAAAGTTATCTAAGATAATCTCTACCGATTCCCAGAAGGTTTTACCA
>NZ_JAAHGN010001259.1:0-1963 GCF_010672485.1 Moorena sp. SIO2C4
TGAGGGATTGCTCGCTTGGCGGGAACAAGACTTTCTTGGGTCCCCCGCCCCCCTAGCCCCCCAAGCGAGGGATTGCTCGCTTGGGGGGAATTAGCGGATGCTTAGCTTTTTTAAAGATGGGAATTTAGGGGTCTTGACCACAATCAGATGATTGCGCATTCATACTTCAATTCAGCAACGTCCTAAATTATACATTCTTAATTCTGAATTCTTAATTCTCAATTCTTAATTCTCAATTCTCAATTCTCAATTCTCAATTCTCAATTCTCAATTCTCAATTCTCAATTCTCAATTCTTAATTCTCAATTCTTAATTCTCAATTCTTAATTCTCAATTCTTAATTCTACATTCTTAATTCTCAATTCTTAATTCTACATTCTTAATTCTCAATTCTTAATTCTACATTCTTAATTCTCAATTCTTAATTCTCAATTCTTAATTCTACATTCTTAATTCTTAATTCTTAATTACCCCTAAAACTCCCCAAAAAAACTTTTATAAAACCCTTGACAAACTAAATTATAATCATTACAATAATCACTATAAGCACAATGAGTTCAGTTTTTTAGTGATGTCCAAAAAATTTTCCCAAAATTTCAAAAAACAACCCGCTAAGCACGTCCTGAAAGGTTCTCGTGAAGCCGTCATTTATAGTATGCAGATGCTATATTCCCTAGGCTATGGGTCGATTGCTGAATGGACCCCTCTGGAACCAACTGATGTTCCCGGGGAAGTGATGACTACCATAACCAAGTATTGGCTGTTGCCATAACACTTTAAATTTCTGGGGGGATTTCCCCCCCTTGCGTGACCTTTGGCCAATCAAATCATCACATCGGGTTAGATTTGGGAACTTAGTGATATCACAATTTCAACTGACTTATTGTGGAGTTGAAATAGCCGTGGATAGTATTTCTACGGCTATTTTTTTGGAAGCTATCAGCGGTCAGCGGTCAGCTATCAGTTATCAGCTATCAGCTATCAGCTATCAGCTATCAGCTATCAGCTATCAGCTATCAGCTATCAGCTATCAGTGATTAGCTTATGTGCTACGCACACGCTACGCGAACAGCTACGCGCAATCGGTGCTTTTGAATACAATAAGCTGACGGCTGACAGCTGACGGCTGACGGCTGAATGCTTAGCTAAAATACTATTAGCCTTAACTAATACTTAAATCATGGACGATTTAAATTACTATTTAGACAAATACGACGCTATACCCTTAGATACTGATCAATACAAAAATAGTTATGTCGGCTGGGCACTAGACTTTTTTATTGACGAAACAAAGGTAATAAATCCTTATTTAGATATTACCTTACGATTAGACTTAACCGATGCCGAAAATAATTATAACGATAATTTCAAAAATGACTATTCAACTTTTACGTGTTTCTTAATCTGGAAATTACTTAAAGCCCTGAAAAAACATCCTCCTTTTTGGTGGAGATTTATTAACCAGAAATGGTATCAAATTAATAATCCACCATTATTTTGTCCGACAGCAGTGGGAGGCGAAGTTCGATTTGCAGAAATGATCATTAATAATGCCACAAAATTAGGATGGCTTGAATTTTATCAACTATACAGAAATAGCAAAGACAGTATTTTCGCTAATCCTATATTGCCCAATAATAATGATAGATACTATGCTTACCAACTAGGTCAATTTGTTGGTAATCTTCCTGGCTTGGATTTTTTAAGTTTTTCTATGCAGACAGGTCGTGGAAATACCCAGAGTTTTTTCTACTTTGGAAAGCGAACCTACGACAATAATCAGCAAAGACTAACGGTGCCTTTAGCTATCAAATTTCACCATAGCAATTTAGATCCAATGCTAATCGAAGTGTTAGTTAAGGATTATCTAGCTGAATTAAGTAAGCATTAATACAGTATTTTTTACTTGGTTGAGGTGAAAATTCTGGCGTTGCTGATTCTGGGTATGGTGAAATTTGATAGA
>NZ_JAAHGN010000126.1:0-11146 GCF_010672485.1 Moorena sp. SIO2C4
TCTGTGAGGGCTGTATGGTCGAAGATGTGGACGGCAATGTTTTTCTAGACTTTACTGCAGGAATTGCGGTAACTGCAACTGGTCATGCTCATCCTCAAGTGGTTCAGGCAATACAGAACCAAGCAGCTAATCTCCTACATATATCGGGAACTGATTTTTATTATGAACCGATGGTGAAACTAGCGGAAAATCTAGCTGTACGTGCCCCTTTTCCAGAGTCAGTAGATGGTCGTGCCCGTGTTTGTTTCACCAACTCTGGAGCAGAATCAATCGAAGGTGCTATCAAACTAGCCCGCTACTATACAAAGCGATCGCGAATAGTTTCCTTCCAGGGTGGATTTCACGGGCGCACCTATGGGGCGATGTCTCTAACAGGTTCCAAAATCGTGCAGCGTCAAGGATTTGGACCGTTGCTTCCCGGTGTTACACACATTCCCTATGGAACCCATGGCAGTCTTGATTATCTAGAAGAAAAACTCTTCTCGAGTGTATTGCCACCAGAGGAGGTCGCTGCGATCGTTCTCGAACCAATTCAAGGAGAAGGGGGCTATATTCTACCATCCGATGGCTTCTTGGAGCGGATTCGCCAGATTTGCTCTCGCCACGGTATCCTGATGATTGTAGATGAGATTCAGTCGGGAATGGGGCGGACTGGGAAACTTTTTGCCATTGAACACTGGGGGGTAATGCCTGACATTATTACCCTGGCTAAAGGCATTGCCAGTGGTCTACCTCTGGGTGCTATCCTGTCTAGACCGGAACTAATGACCTGGCCTCCTGGCTCCCATGCTGCAACCTTTGGGGGCAATCCAGTAGCTTGTGCTGCTGCCAATGTCACCTTGGAACTATTAGAAGCAGAACTGATCGATAATGCTCACCAGATGGGAGAGGTATTGCACGCAGGTCTAACTGAACTGGCACAGCGATTTGACCAGGTTTCCTTGCCACGGGGGAAGGGTTTAATGATAGCAATCGATCTAATCGATGCCGATGGAAATCTCGACCCAGACCTACGGAATCGCATTGTGGATGGGGCTTTCTATAAGGGTTTATTGCTAGTCGGTTGCGGTAAAGCAGCAATTCGGTTTTGCCCACCCCTGATCATCAATAGCGATCAGATTCAGGTGGCTTTAGAGATTCTCACTGAGTTGTTTGAGGGAAAATAAAAAAAGTCGATATCTAGCAATTTTAAAATAGGTGAGATACACAAGTTTGGTATTTTAGGGAACAGGGAAAAAATAGGTGTGCGTCCCTCATTAATATCAGAACTGCTATAACTAATAAATGTAATGTGAATAAGGGAACAAATATGCTCTACCAGCCACATTTTCTATATCGTTTGAAGCTGATCTTAATTTACCTGCTTGTCAAACTTGAATTCCTTCAGCCCCTTTTACCTAAGAGTTTTAGGGATAAACTGCCTAGAGGCTGGAACAATCATATGTTTTGGGTTGCCTTTAAGTCAGGGGGAACTAGGGTATATTTTGAGTATTACTCCAAGTTACAAGAGCCAGATTCCTACGAACCTAAACTAGTTGTTGATCCTCAATATCAATTGACAGCAGAAGACATTCGCTGTTTCTATGAAAATGCTTACATCGGGCCATTCGATCTGATGCCTCCAGAAGAAATCGAAGGGATTAAAGAGCATTTGGTCGAGCTACTTAAAACTGAATCGAAGGTATTTTCTTATTCCAGGGGAGATTTTGAATTAGCTTCTGGAGGCAATGGCAAGGGTAACTGTTTTGATGATTTAAACGAGAAGGAAAAATATTATGTGAAGCTTCTCAACGGCTTTGAACGTCATCTTGAGGATTCTGTATACCTAAATTTGTTTAAGCATCCAGCTATTACGGAAAGATGTGCCCAAATCCTTGGCTCAGATCTACTCCTATGGCATTGTAATCATTTTGGTATTGATCCCCATACGAAAGGTAGTGGTTGGCATCAGGAAAGCACATGGCTCAGTATTGACATGAAAGAATCAATATTAGAGCCAACCAACGAGGAAGAAATGTTCGAGGTAGATTGCTGGATTGCTTTAACTGATGCCCCTATAGAGCGAGCTTCCTTAGCATTAATTCCAGGCTCTCAGAAAGAAATTTATCCAATGAAAGTCAAGGGTAAAAAAACCGACTCAGGAGATCAAGGGATTGTTTACGGTCAATACGATATAGAGCTAGACTACACAATTAAAGCTGAAAATATCAAATATCTTCCAGCCAAAGCTGGACAATTCTATCTGTTTTGTGGACGAGCAATGCATGGTTCTGCTGATAATATTACTGATCACAAGCGTTGGGCTGTGGGCGGTCGTTATATTAAAGCAGATACCAAGGTTTTTACCAAAAATATGCTGGAGAATGGTCTAACCCATGAAGTTTACGGTCTCAAGAATATCAAGTTAGACAATTGGAAACCGGTTCTAGTTAGGGGTAAAGAGGTTTAGCTTAAAAATCTAAGGACTTTTTAGTAACTTGATGCTTCTTAGGTAATCTGGGATTCATATTCCTAAACAATGAGGCGATATTTAGACATTTTTTCATAAAACGGCATAGCTTTATTAATACATGGCACTAATATATCTGGAATATTATCCTCTTGAGGCTTATCAAAAAAACCAGTAGAGTTAATAACATTTTCACTAAACTTTTCAAAAACTGTATTTTCCCATGATAAAACCTTCGTTTTATTGGGCTGCAAAGAAAGCATCTTTTCTGAAAAATCAACCCCTAATTGACTGCATAAAAGTTTTAAATAATCCCGAGGATTTTTGACGACATCGCCTGAGTCAATGACTAAAGGCTTTTCTTTTGTTAAGTCCTCAATTTATTTTAATAGTTGATAATGTTCTTCCCAGCCAACACGATATTCCCAATCCTCCCAATCGAAACCGCTGGCTGTAATGTTTTTCCAGTATGAAAGAATTGTTTCTTTTGGGTCTCGAATTAAAAATAAATTTTTAACTTTAGAGAGCCAATTTCTGTCAAATCCTGGAAGAAGATGATCTGAGATATGTTTTTGAAACGAAAAAGATTTTCCCTCTGGTAGATCGCCAGTTAATTTTTTAATCATGCTTGAATAATTAGTGTCGGGATGTCTTGATAAATAATCTGGTGCATAATTGATCCGATCATCAGAGTCAGTTAAAGTCTTAACAAAGCAGCAACCCTTTAAAGGTTCATCATAGATAATGCAATCATCAATCTGCTCAAATGCTCGTGTTATTGCAGTTGAACGACTTCTCGAACAAGCCCACATAGCAATGTGTTTAGTTTTCATAGCATTATGACTCATAATTTTCTACAATTGTATGACTAATGGAATTAACTGAAACAAATGTAACTATTTTGACTAACAGAGAGAATCAGTCAAGAAAGGTGCCGCAATCAGTTGATCACAAACTCATGTTAAAATGTCTCTAAATTTAACATTTACATGTACATGAGCTTAAAAATATAATGCCTTTTTAGTCAATTGTTGCATGTGATAAACAATTCTTTGATCCCATTCAATCGCTTCTGATTTAATCATAAAGAGACCCTTCTCATAACCTAAAGAGGATTGACCACGCTGAACCGCTTCAAGCACTTCGATATCTTCCTGGTTGGTATTTATTAGGTGTGTATTGATACAATCCATCTGTTGTTCGTTAGGGGTCTCGTTTGTAAACAGGTAGCTGAAATATTGGTGAGTTTAGCTAGGATTATCAGGATTGACACGGTAGAATCTCATCCCTTTTCCTGGAAAAGTTGCAACTTCTACAGAAGGCCAAATGAACCACCAGACGAACTGATCATAGTCTTCCTCTGCAAACTGATACACCGTTTTTGTTTTATCGGTTTCAGATATAGTATAAATGTAAGACTCCTTGAGGATGTGCTTATATGTGCTCATGTTTATACCTTTGCTGAGAGCGGGATGGACGAAAGGAGTATGATAATTGTCTACTGAATTATCAACAAGATTTTTCCAGTTTGAATTAACGCTAAACTCTTTATAATATCCTATAGTTAGTTGATCTATGTTGGGAATATAAGTACGCAAAGTCTCTTCCAAGTCCGGAAAATCTTGGATGAAAGGTGTTGCTTGTGGGTCGAGATTTATAAAAATAAGACCACAAATTTCATGCAATTTTATTCTGGGTAAGCAGTAGTTATTGACATCAAAGCCTTCTACTTCATTGCTATAAGGAGCCATAGCAAGTCTGCCATTTAAGCGATAAGACCAACCATGATATGGACAAACAATTTTTGATACTTTTCCTTCACCTTGTAATAATTCATGACCTCGATGCAAGCAGGCATTGTGAAAAGCATAAAGTTGGCGATTTTTACCACAGATAACAACAACATTTTGATCGGCTATCTTAGCAACAAAGTATTGACCAGGTTGTTTAATTTGTGTTACGTGACCGACAAAAATCCACTTTTTGTAGAATATCCGCTCTTTTTCTTGCTGGAAAATATTTGGATCGTAATAGACATGTGAGGGTAATCCCTCAAAAGTTTCATACTTTGGCTTTAGTATACTCATGTTGATTGACTTATCATTGATTTACTTCAAATTTTTATTAATTAAGAACCTTAACCGACTTGCATTATTGTACTATCAGTCATAGTTGTTATCGCTGTATTTGATCTGGCTTAACATAAATTGAGCCTGCAAATTAATGACTTCTCGATACGTTTCTACTGATTTCCTGTCCCAAAGATTGTGCCCTGCATCAAGTATGTGCAACTGATTTTTTTCGTCATTTTCTGCAAATGCCTTCAGTGCATGGGCATACTGGGGAAATAAGTTGAAGGGATCACCCAAGCTAACCAAAGTTAGGACTGGAGATAGGGATGGTCTAGATGGATAGTCAAAGTCAGGTGTGAAAGTCTTGTAAGCTTCCCAGCTACGCTCGTGTAGGGTCACACCTGGGGCATGGAGAAGGTCAGCCAGAACTTTAGCTTTATCCTCCAAGTATTGAACAGTAAACTGAAACAGTTCTGGGTCTGGATGGGGCGGATTGACAGCAATTGCTCCGGCTAGATCATGATAATGCTGGGCATACAGTATGGCAGCTATACCGCCTTGGCTGCGTCCACCAATAAAAACTGGGCGCTCAGGATAGAGGAGTGATAACACAAGATGGACGTGGCGAATCACGGTTATAAGGCCCTGTTCGCTGGCAAACTCGAATGGGGCATTTGAACCCATACCGTTGAGGGGGAGGTCAGTCGGAAAAGAGGCTACACGGAACGTCTCACCATCAGGCAGTAATTCAGTTAATAAACTTTGGTTGCTCTTTCGCCCACCTCCACGGTTCTTGCTTTTTCTGCCATGAAATGTTCCTGCAATATCACATAGTGTCTCGGCAACAGAAAAAGTTGTTCCTGTACCCGGTAATAGAATCAGGATTGCACGATGAGTCTGATCAACTGACTTGTTTGGCTCCAAAATGCCTGTGAAAGCCATCGGTAGATATAACTTCGTGAAAGGCAGCCTTTGTTTAGCTTGGCTGGTTGCACCAACTCGATGAACCAACTCTTGGCTTTCTTGAATCACTTTCATCTCCAGCAATTCACGGCGACTAATCTCACGAACCCTCGCCAGTTCCTGGTTAACTTTTTCGAGTTTTTTCAATTCTGAACTCATTTTTTATTTACGATTTAGTTGTATTACCAATTTTGTATGCTATAAGATACATGGGGTCGTCGTAAATCGGCATCACCTTGGAATCGATCACAGTCCATTCTGGTTGGTCGAAGACTTCCTGAAGTTGAGGCAAAAAGCTCTGACGTACTGTGAACACTAAGATTCCTTCAGGCTCGATACTGTCTTGAAGTGTGCTCAGTTCTGCTGGCCCAGCATGGCTCTCGGCAAATACTCCTGTGGCAATGATGCCACTTGCCCTTCCCAAGTTTCTGAATCGTTCATCGCCGATCGAGCAGCAAACCAAGGAGCTATATACCCCTTTTTCAGCAGCTTTGGTTAACATAGCAGGTGATATGTCAATGCCTATGATTTGTTCAAATCCCAACTCAGCCAATGCAACACCAACTAAACCTGTTCCAGCCCCGACATCAAGGATTACACCCTGCTTGTCGTCCATATACTCTGCTAGCATAAATGCCGCTGCCAAAGGGACTGGTCCCCACACTCCACCAACATCTGCGTCATACTGATCTGCCCATTGATCATAGTTCTGACGTAGCTGATCAAAATTTTGACTTGAACAGATCCACTTCAACCACTCGTTTGGTTGTATCTCAGGCATTTTTATTTCTCCCATCACATCAATAGTTAGACATTTTTATAGGATGCTCATCTACTTCGATTTGCTCACCTTCTCATCCGATCCGTGCCCTTTATAGGCTGTTGTGCCACAATTGTCTAACTAAAGAGATGTTGGACTCGCTTGTGGAGATATTGCGAGATTTCCTGGTCAAGTGGCAATGCACATTATTAGAGTTTGCTGGTGAAGGTGATCATGTTCATTTACTTTTTGAAGCACACCCAACCGTTGAACTCCCTCAGTTAATCAAAAACCTAAAGTCTGTATCAGCTCGTCGAATCAGGTCTGAATACGGTGATTACTTAGCAAAATATTACTGGAAACCTTACTTCTGATGAAATCATGCCTATACTTTTACTTCCGTAGCTGGGAAAGCAAACCTAGAGACTATATGAGTTTGTAGTCAAAATCAAGATGAACCAGCAAGATTAAAAAGCGTTGGCTCCTATACTAGGGATTAATCCTGTCGGATTTAATCCTAGGATCCGGAGCCATTTTGCTCAAAGCTTAACTTCAATATCAACTCCAGCAGGCAAATCCAATTTCATCAGAGCATCAATAGTCTTTGAAGAAGGCTGATAAATATCAATAATCCGTTGGTGAGTACGTGTTTCAAAGTGTTCCCGAGAATCTTTATCAACGTGAGGCGATCGCAAAACACAGTAAATACGACGTCGAGTGGGTAAGGGAATCGGGCCAATAGCTGTAGCATTTGTCCGGTTTGCTGTATCTACAATCTTCTCACAGGAAGTGTCCAGCAAGCGTCTATCAAAGGCTTTTAGTCGAATCCGAATTTTCTGCTGTTGAATAGTTGCCATTTTTTTAATTTTCTAGGTTCTTTTGTTAGCGTAAATAAACATGAATAAAGAGCAGAGAAGCTAGAACTTCCCTGCTCCTACTCTATAGTAGAGTACTGCTATTCGAGGATCTTGCTGACCACACCTGAGCCGATGGTGCGACCACCTTCACGGATAGCAAAGCGCATTCCTTGTTCAATCGCAATGGCGTTGATCAGGCTCACTGTCATTTTGATGCGATCGCCTGGCATCACCATCTCAGCTGTAGAGCCATCGTCAGCAGTAAAGGCATCAATAGTGCCAGTCACATCAGTGGTTCGTACATAGAACTGAGGGCGATAGCCGGAGAAGAAGGGAGTATGACGTCCACCTTCTTCTTTCTTCAGGACATATACCTCAGATTCAAACTTGGTGTGAGGGGTGATTGAACCGGGCTTGGCAAGTACCATACCCCGCTCAATGTTCTCTTTTTGGATACCCCGCAGCAGTAGTCCAACATTGTCTCCAGCCATCCCTTCGTCTAGGGTCTTCTGGAACATTTCCACACCAGTTACGGTGGTGTTACGGGTCTCTTTAAGCCCGATGATTTCTACCGTCTCACCAACTTTAACCTTACCCCGCTCGATTCGACCGGTGGCAACAGTTCCCCGACCAGTGATGGAGAAGACATCTTCCACTGCCATCAGGAATGGCTTATCCACATCCCGCTCTGGTGTGGGAATGTATGAGTCTACATTAGACATCAGTTCTAGTACCAGATCAGTCCACTCATTGTCACCTTTGGCAATGCTTGGATTCTCGGTCAGGGCGTTTACAGCCTCTAAGGCTGACCCAGCCACAATCGGGATATTGTCCCCGTCAAAGTCATAATCGCTCAACAGTTCCCGAATTTCCAGTTCTACTAGCTCTAGGAGTTCTTCATCATCTACTTGGTCTTTCTTATTTAAGAAAACCACGATGTTAGGAACTCCCACCTGCCGAGCTAGGAGGATATGTTCTTTCGTTTGTGGCATGGCACCGTCAGCGGCAGAAACCACCAGAATTGCCCCATCCATTTGCGCCGCACCCGTGATCATGTTTTTCACATAGTCAGCGTGGCCTGGGCAATCTACGTGGGCATAGTGGCGATTTTCGGTTTCGTACTCTACATGAGCAGTATTGATGGTAATCCCCCGTGCTTTTTCCTCAGGAGCTGCATCAATTTCCTCGTAGTTCCTCGCTTTTGCCTTCCCTTGAGCCGCCAATGTCATAGTAATAGCAGCAGTTAGGGTAGTCTTGCCGTGGTCTACGTGACCAATCGTGCCAATGTTGACGTGGGGTTTATTCCTTTCAAACTTTTCGCGTGCCATGAATTACATGTTCCTTTTTTTTGTTATGCGTTCCCTTGATTCTTAGCAATGATGGCTTCTGCCACATTGCGAGGTACTTCATCATAGGTGTTAAACTCCATAGAGAAAATACCCCGACCTTGGGTCTTAGACCGGATATCCGTAGCATAACCAAACATCTCTGCTAATGGAACTTTAGCAGTGACTTTGGCAATGCCGTCTTCAGAACCCATACCTTCAATTTGACCACGGCGGGAGTTGAGGTCACCCATGACATCCCCAAGGAAGTCTTCGGGCACTTCAACCTCAACTTTCATCATAGGCTCTAGGAGTACTGGCGCAGCCTTCATCACAGCATTCCGCATGGCCATAGAACCAGCAATCTTAAATGCCATTTCTGAAGAGTCTACGTCGTGATAAGACCCATCTACTAGGGTAACTTTCACGTCGATCACTGGATACCCTGCTAGAATACCTGATTCACAGGCTTCCTTCATCCCCTGTTCAGCAGGAGAGATGTACTCTTTCGGTACAGAACCACCTACAATCTTGGAGACGAATTCAAAACCACTACCAGTATCTCCTGGTTCCAATTCAACAATAACGTGACCGTACTGACCTTTACCGCCACTTTGACGGATAAATTTGCCTTCCGCCTGGACTGATTTACGAATCGTCTCTCGATAGGCTACCTGGGGAGCGCCCACATTCGCTTCTACCTTAAACTCTCGCAGCATCCGGTCTACCAGGATTTCCAAGTGCAGTTCACCCATGCCCGCAATCACAGTTTGGTTGGTTTCTGGGTCAATGCTGACCCGGAAGGTAGGGTCTTCTTCAGATAGGGATTGGAGGGCTTTGGATAGCTTCTCCATATCCTGCTTGGTTTTTGGCTCTACTGCCACCGAGATCACTGGTTCTGGAATAAAGAGAGATTCCAAAATAATGGGAGACTCTTCGTCACAAATAGTATCTCCAGTGATAGTATGTTTTAAGCCAACGGCAGCGCCCAAGTCTCCAGCCCGCAACTCCTCTACTTCAATGCGGTCATCAGCTTTCAATACAATCAAGCGAGATATCCGTTCCTTCTTATCCTTAGTGGAGTTGAGGACATAGCTCCCCTTCTTCAGTACCCCAGAGTATACCCGCAGGAAAGTTAGGCGACCATAGGGGTCTGCCATAATCTTAAATGCCAGAGCTGACATAGGGGCTTCGTCATCAGCCACCCGCTCGACGGTTTCACCCTTAGGCATAGTACCTTGAATTGGCGGAACATCAATCGGAGCTGGTAGGTAATCAATAACCGCATCCAACAGCAGCTGAACCCCTTTGTTCTTGAAAGCAGAGCCACACAACATAGGAACGATTCTGCCCTCAATGGTTCCTTTGCGCAGGGCTTCACGAATTTCCTCTGCCGTGATTTCCTCTCCTTCAAGGTACTTCTCAATTAACGCCTCGTCAGTTTCAGCCACCGATTCCACTAATTTGGCATGGTATTCTTGGGCTTGCTCTTTGACCTCTTCAGGAATTTCTGTATCTTCGATGTCAGTTCCCAGGTCATTGGTGTATATCTTGGCTCGCATCCGCACCAAGTCAACAATTCCTCTAAAATCCTTTTCACTACCAATCGGGATTTGGATGGGAACAGCATTGGAGCGCAATCGGTCACGAACTTGCTCGTAGACCTTGAAGAAGTTTGCTCCTGTCCGGTCCATTTTATTAACAAAAGCAATTCGAGGTACCTGATAGCGGTCTGCTTGCCGCCAGACGGTTTCAGACTGAGGCTGGACACCACCTACGGAGCAAAACACAGCAATCACACCATCCAATACCCGCATGGAGCGTTCCACTTCAATGGTGAAGTCAACGTGACCGGGAGTATCGATAATATTAATCCGATGCTCTCGCCAGTTGGTGCTAATCGCAGCAGCAGTGATCGTGATTCCCCGCTCCCGCTCTTGGTCCATCCAATCAGTTACAGCTGTACCTTCATGGACTTCACCAATTTTGTGAACAATTCCGGAATAAAACAGGATTCGTTCAGTTGTTGTTGTTTTGCCCGCATCAATATGAGCTGCAATTCCGATATTGCGTGTTTTCTCAAGGGGGATGGTGCGTGCCACGGTTACCTCCTTTATCTGGTGCCACCATTTCCTCACCAGGTAGCTATCTATTTACAATTTTATACTTTTTTTAAGTTTTTTAGGCATTTGTGGACATTATCTTATGGCTACCAGGTTCTTGTTCTGAACTTTTAGGGTAATTAGTACCGATAGTGGGCAAAAGCTTTATTTGCCTCGGCCATTCTATGGGTTTCTTCACGCTTGCGAATAGCATTTCCGGTTTCATTGGCAGCATCCATCAGCTCATTAGCCAATTTGCTAGCCATGCTCCGACCGGAGCGACTTCTGGAGAATTTAATCAGCCAGCGTAGGGCTAGGGTAGTCCCTCGCTCAGCCTTTACTTCCATAGGAACCTGATAGGTTGCCCCACCAACCCGGCGAGCCTTGACTTCTACTAGAGGCGTCAGGTTACGCACAGCTTTTTCAAAGGTTTCTATGGGATCAGCTCCAGTTCTTTCTTCAATGATTTTCATTGCGTCATAGATAATTCGGTAGGCAAGGGATTTCTTGCCATGACGCATCAGTCTACACCCCAACATACAAATCAGGCGACTGTTATAGACTGGGTCAGGGGGGACAGGACGCTTTTTAACAACTGAGCGACGAGACATAAGTAAG
>NZ_JAAHGN010001260.1:0-1962 GCF_010672485.1 Moorena sp. SIO2C4
TCCCCAAAGTGGTGACAAAATCAAAGCCCATTGCCAAGCGAAAACCTGTTCCCGTTTGCGGGGGATAGCCGCAAATCCAAAAATCACTCCTCCAACAGTAGAAGTAATTAGGGTCAGAATCCACTGTTCCCGTGGTAGTCCAGGCACCACCCGACATCCCCCTTGGCGCAGGCATTGCTTGACCGTATTTAGGGATTCGATAATGGATTGGTTTTCGCCATTGTCCCGTACAAAGTAGAGATTACCAAATCGGGTTTGCAACTCTACCCAAAATGTCCGAGGAAGGAATTCATACAGGGCATCACCCACGTTAAACCCTAGGATATTGCCGCCTCGGGCGTCAGCAATCAGTAACATACTTTTGTCGTTAAGTCCCCAAAACTCTTTGACTGCCCGACCAGGGGTGCGGTCATATTGGGTCAAAACTCGGAGTTTCCAGCCAGTTTCTTCCTCAAAGCTTTCTAAATCTTGGATTAGTCTCTGCTCTTGAAGCTCTGGAATAAAGTTCGCTAAATCAATGACTGGTGTTTGAACCTCGGGCAGTAACTCAGGATTGTCGTAAGCCTTGGCCTCAGGAGCAATCGCCCACATAGAACAAGCTAGGAACAGTGCTGCCAGGGATACTAAAATTCGTTTTGGAAACAGATACTGCATAGTTATTTTCAACCGGCAATGGACAGTATGCTTATCTTTTAGATAAAGAATCAAGTAAAACTAAGCATTTCTTTACACTTGTTTACTTTATTCTAATCTTGGTTGCGATCGCAAAATGTTCGATCTTGTACACTACAGAGATAATTAACAGGGGTACGTTTTTTAAGTCAGGGTCAAAAGGGATGTGTGGTGGTTGTGGGTAGTGTAGGTATTGTGGGAGATGTGGGAGGAAACGGCAGTATAGGTTGGTTACAAGTTGAATTTCCAGAACTATCCCCAGTTAGCGACTGGATTCCATCAGGTGGTGATCAAAAACAACTGTGGAATGAGAATCAGAGTTAGGGGTTAAATTAAACAGTATTGCACTAGTTAAATAACCAGGTAATGCAGTAATTACTTAAAATTTAGAGCGATATTAGTTTTACGATTGGCCGTAAGCAACGGTACGCGATCGCTTATAATAAGGTAAGAGTATTAGGAATTAAAAATAAAATTTAAATTCCCAAATCCCAAATCCCAAATCCCAAATCATAATGGTAGAAACAATCGTAGCCCAAGATATTTCTCTGCCTCAATTGAAGGACAAATTTGGACTAGAGCCTACTAATGATGAGAAATTATTCCCAGAATGGCAAGAGGATTTACCAGAACTCAATGAGCTAGAAAAGCAATGGCTAGATCGGGTCAAGGATGACTATCTGCACTTATCTGAGTATCCCATGGTAGAACCGATTGTCAAAATGGTGGTGCTATCCCCATTGTTGAGAATTGCTGATTTTTATCGCCCACCATTCTATATTCTTGCTGAAAAGGATGTACAAATTTCATCGGAAGATCAGCAAACGATTGTCAGGGGACGAATTGATATTTTGATTTGCCAACCTCAGTTTTGGATAGTGGTGATTGAAGCAAAACGAGCAGAATACTCTTTAAAAGTAGGGATACCACAAGCTCTAGCTTATATGTTGGCTAATCCTGAGCTAGAAAAGCCTGCTTTCGGATTTGTCACTAATGGCGGTGAATTTATTTTTCTGAAACTAATTCGACAGGATAAACTGCAATATGCTTTTTCTAATCAGTTCTCTCTGCTGAATCGTGGCAATGATCTATATACTGTCGCGAGAATATTAAAACACTTAGGTCAGTTAGTAGGTGAATGACTGACAGCTTATAGCTGTCAGCTCTCAGCTCAAGAAGGAAGTATAGCGGTTTCACATCTGATGTGAAAACGCTATAGTAACCATTCAAGAATTTTGAATTTTTAATTGCGCTCAGCGCTACTAGGTGGTCCAAATTCCTCTGGCAGCT
>NZ_JAAHGN010001261.1:0-1960 GCF_010672485.1 Moorena sp. SIO2C4
TGTTCCGATTCCCGTTCCCCTCCTGGGAGGGGTTAGGGGTGGGTTCCGATTCCCGATTCCCGATTCCCGATTCCCTGCCAGATAGCTTTCATGGTCAAGTTTTCTATCAGTCGCTTTATCCTCATGGCAGCTATAGTGATCGGTGTAATTGTTCTTGTCCCAACTATCAAGCAAATTACCCAGCAGCGAGCCATGACATCCGCTTACGAATTACTGACTGACCCATTCTTACAATTTCCTACAGAAGATTCCGTGCGGGTGGTTTGGTTTACCGACTTTCCTGGCTCCCGCCACACCGTTACCTACGGCACGACCTCTTACCGTAAGGCCACTGCTACTACTACTAAACTCAGCCGCACTCGGGAAGACCAAAAATCCCGAGTCGGCAACCAGACCGAAGACTCCCAAGTCTACCAGAAGCCAATCATGCGGGATATTTGGCGTCATGAAGCCATCGTAACTGGACTGACTCCTGGTCTTCGTGTTCCCTATCAAGTCACCAGTATCAAGGAGAATGGGCAAGTTGTCAGGAGCAAGCTCTATAGCCTCAGTGCTCTACCAAACCCTGAGACACCCCAGAAAATTCTTCTGACCTCTGACCATCAACTAATGCCGATGACAGCAGCTAATCTCCAGAAGGTGGTAGAAACCGTAGGCCAAATCGATGGGGTGTTTTATGTTGGTGATTTAGTTAATATTCCTGACCGGGCTTCGGAATGGTTTGATGATAACCGGGGTGGTGCCTTTTTCCCCTGTCTTCAGGGTCGAGCCAATTACCAATTGGAAAAGAATGGGGTTCAAACTACCTACCATGGCGGTGAAATTATTCAACATGCCCCGATCTTTCCTGTAGTTGGCAATCATGAAGTGATGGGGCGTTTTTCTATGGAAAAGGATTTGAATAGCCAATTCAATGACCCTTTTCCTCGGGCTGCAGCACAAGCCATCTATCAGCAAAAAGCTGAACAGTTAAATCCAGATAATGACCCTAATTATTACCAAGCTTGGCTAAAAAATAATACCTATAATACTGACACTTATAACGAGATTTTTTACCTACCTAATGGCAAACCTTATTATGCGGTAACCTTTGGTGATATTCGCTTAGTGGTGTTGTACATTACTAATATTTGGCGGACACCTAGCTTAAGTCCTAATGCCAAAGGTAGGTATCAAGAACGGCAACAAGATTTAGACAATCCCATCGCTTGGGGATACGGACAACATATCTTTGAAGCAGTTAGTAAAGGGAGTCCCCAGTACCAATGGCTCCAGGCAGAACTCAATAGCACTGAGTTCCAACAAGCTAAGTATAAAATTGTGATGCTTCACCATCCTCCCCATAGCCTAGGGGACAATATTGTCCCAGCTTATACTGACCCAGTGCAGATCATTGAGCGGGATCGGACGGGTAAGGTGACAGCAGTGCGTTATGAGTACCCCAAAGACCAGGATTATATCATTCGGGATGTGGTGCCATTGTTAGAAGCTGCTGGTGTGCAGTTGGTGTATTATGGGCATTCCCATCTATGGAATCGCTTTGTTGATGGTAATGGCATGCATTTTTTAGAATCCTCCAATGTGGGGAATAGTTATGGTGCTTATGTTGGTCAGAAGAAGCGCCCAGTACCAACTGGTTATAACGAAAACTATTCCGCTACTGTAGACCCAAATGGATTAGAGCCAGTGAGGCCAACCATAGCGCCATTGTTAGGAGACAATAACCAGCCCTTGCCTTATATCGCTAGTAATGACGTGACTGTGTTTAGTATCTTGGATACTGGCACCGGTATAGTAACTAGCTATCGCTTTGATACGCGATCGCCTAATTCAGAGGTGATTAAATTCGATCAGTTTCTGTTAAAGCCAAGGGATTAGGGTGGTCAGAGGGGGGAGTGTGGGAAGTGTGGGGCGGGGGCGCGGGAAGTGTGGGAAGTGTGGGAAGTGTGGGAAGTGTGGA
>NZ_JAAHGN010001262.1:0-1952 GCF_010672485.1 Moorena sp. SIO2C4
TAGAAATCTGCTCAACCCCAAAAAACTCCTGATACCCTACCTAATGCTCCCACTGAGCCAGAACAAACACTTCTAGAATTTACCTCTCACGGGTATGTACAGCGGCAAAGTGCCACAACACAGCCAAAATTACCCAAGTCAATTAAACAAGGGGAGGACTTTGTAGTTCAGGCTCAGCTGTTGCTCACCACACAAGAATTAATGGTAATCACTGGTTCTGGCAAAGCCTACCCAGTCAAAATTAGAGATATTCCACCAGCGGCTGGACGCAAGCAGGGTATTCCCTTGGTAAAGTTGCTGCCAAATTCTGCCCAATCAGAAACAGTTGTGGCTCACTTTAGGGTGCCAGATGACCTAGAAAACTTCACCCTAGTTTTGCTGACTCACCAAGGTAAAATTAAGCGTGTATCAGTATCTGAGTTGACAAAACTAACGAACCGTGGTATGTTGCTTACCAAGTTCAGAAATGATGATCAACTACAGTATGCCAACCTATCTACTACAGCGACACAAGTGGTGGTAGCAACCAGCAATGGACGGCTTTTGCGGTTTGAGGTGAATGACAAACAGTTACCGATTATGGGACGCAGCGCTCAAGGAAATCAAGCTTTGCGGCTAAAGGGTAAAGAAAAGCTGGTTGGCTGTGTTGTCCTAGGGGAAGAGGAAAACCTCTTACTGGTGTCTGAGCAGGGGTATGGAAAGCGCCTCCCCGTGCAGGCGATCAGGTTGGCTAATCGGGGAGACCTGGGAACTCAAGCGCTACAGTTTAAAACCGCTAAAGATGGTTTGGTCAGCATGGTCAGGGATTCCATCGCCAATGACGTCATGGTAGTCACTTCCCTTGGCGGTAAGCGTTTAGCTATGAAATCCGTGCCGATTTGGGGAAAAGATGGCACAGGCGATCGCATTGCCCAACTCAAGCCGGAGGAAAAAATCATCAGCGTTACTCCTGTGATTCAGGACTTAACTGTTTAAGGCGATAGCCCACACTGTGAACGGTTTCAATCAAATCTCTGGGTGCGCCAGCTAATCTCAGTTTGCGCCTCAAACTTTTGATGTAAGCGTTGACCGTCTCCTCTTCGGGAGGGTTTTCAAAAGACCAGACGTGCTCGATAATAACACTGCGAGTTAGTACCCGCCGACCGTTGCGCAGCAAAAACTCCAGTAAACTATACTCCTTACGGGTAAAGTGGATAGGTTGGTGAGCATAGCTTACTTCATAGGTACTCGGGTCAAGACGCAAATCTCCCCACTTAAGTACTGGTGGTGCGATAGATTGACCTCGGCGCAGCAGAGCCCGAATCCGAGCAAATAATTCTGGTAAGTCAACTGGCTTAACTAGATAATCATCAGCCCCTGCATCTAGACCCTTGACTTTATCATTAGTGGTATCGCGACCCGTCAACATTAGAATCGGCATTTGATAGCCTTGGGCTCGCAATTTTCGACAAACACCAAAGCCATCGAGCTTGGGCAGAGTCAGATCTAGCACCATCAAGTCATAATCAAGCATTTGGGATTGCTGGCAAGCAATTTCCCCATTGGTAACCAGATCAACCACGTAACGTTGGTTGGTGAGGGCTTCGGATAAATTTTCAGCAAGGAGAATATCATCTTCCACTAATAAAATTTTCATTGTAGAAGTAGTTTTTTGTTAAAAATGACTGATAAGAGTACATAGGTAAAGTCTAAAAGAGATTGGAGTGGCGATTCTAGGTCAAGATTAACTTATGTGACTCTCGTTCCTCCAGTTTCTACCTAGATCAGCAACAGTTAAGTTGACAGCAGTCGCAACCACTGTTCATAATTATCAGGTGGATAAACTTTAGCATTCAAAATAAACCCTTGGCTAACGTTGTTGTAATTGGTGCCCAGTGGGGCGATGAAGGAAAAGGCAAAATAACAGATCTGCTGAGTCGTTCAGCAGATGTAGTCGTCCGTTACCAGGGGGA
>NZ_JAAHGN010001263.1:0-1951 GCF_010672485.1 Moorena sp. SIO2C4
TAGTTGTAGTTGTAGGGTGGGCAAAAACCGTTTCGTTCTTTTGAGTCTTCTAGATAATCTTACTTTGCCCACCCTACTAGTTGTAGTTGTAGGGTGGGCAAAAACCGTTGCGTTCAAATTACTCTTATAGATAATCTTACTTTGCCCACCCTACTTTAATCAGAGAACTTTGCCCACCCTACTTGAATTTGTATTTTTATAACTAGATTCCGGAATGGCTAGCCAAATACTTGGATTTTTAAGTAGGTGCACAAAATTAATGTCACATCATGAAACCGACCCTAACTAAGATCCTTCCTAGGTTTGGGAAACAGACAAGCCTAGCCTTGACAGCCCTAGCCTTAACTGCTGGCATCGTCTCTAATGTCCAGGCTCAGTCATTGCCCTCTGACTTCAAATTGCCCCAACAGTCACGTGGCTTCTTTGTTGATAGTACCAATAGCAGTCAACGGTTCTTTGAGGAAGGAATGTCTATGGGTGAAACAGAAATTAAAAATCTGCTCAACAACAAGCTTTCCTCAGCAGATTCTATCCTTGAAATTAGTGATGAAGTTGTCAATCGAGAAGACATCTTGGAACTAGAAAATCATCAACAATTGCTCGATGATGGTGATAGCTGATAGCTGTTGGCGTGAGTGCGTAGGGTGCTTCGCGGTGAAATGTAACGCACCATCTATAGCTAGAAAGCGATCGCACTATTTGATTTTTCCTTGGCTATATCGATAGCAATTCGTTAAAATTTCATAGATTCATAAAACAGAGGTTGTTTCAGAGATGAACCTTGCTGAATATCTGACCAATCCCAACGTCCTTCAAAGACTACTCCAGTTACTACTAGGACTACTTATCTGTATTCTCGGACTTTTGAACAATCGCTTTGAGCAGCCAAAAACTCTCTTTCGCAAAATTATAGTAATTGCTGTATGCGTAATAGTTTATGTATTCTTAGCTCATCAAGCAGAAAATTTAGTTTCTCAAAAATCAGCAGAACAGGATAACGACTGGTTCCAACAAGTCTACTGGATTTTAGGTATTGGTTACCTCTTCGTCTTACCTACAATTTGGTATTTGCTGACAACTAGGCCAGGAAAGCAAACTCAAATCTCTAGACAGATTCCACAGGCAAAGTTACAGCGATGGCGCAGGGATTTGCTCGGAGCAATGGCAGCTGAAGTTAACATGCGCCTTGATGACTCCCTGCACAATCACCACTTGATTCAGTTGGTAATGGCAGACAAGAGAGAGCAAGTGGGTCGTCCAGAAAAAATTACTGTGAATCCTAGCAATTCTCCTCCATGGTGGAAACAGTTGCTCAAGTTTCGTCGAGTAACTACAGAGTCTGAACCAGGTCAAAAGGTTATTGAGGTATTTAACCAAGAAGATATTGCCGGGAAACTGTTGATTCTTGGTGCGCCTGGTTCTGGAAAAACCACCATGCTGTTGGATTTGGCCAAGGATTTAATTACACGTGCCCAGCAGCAGGAAAACCAACCAATTCCAATTATTGCTGAACTTTCTGATTGGAAAGATAATAAGCAGCCAATTGCTGAATGGTTGGTGGCTAATTTAAATTTTCGTTATAATCTCCGCAAAGAGATTACTCAGGAGTGGATTACCACCGGTAAGTTGTTACCTCTTCTGGATGGTTTGGATGAGTTGGGTTTAGAGCGGCAAAGGTTATGTATTCAGCAATTAAATCAGTTTCTCAAAGATGTTCCTCAAATTGTGGTCTGCTGTCGTGAAGAAGAATACAAAGCCGGTGAGCAAATTCTGGAGATGCGGGGAGCAGTCTGTTTGCAACCTTTGAGCGATCAGCAGATTGAAGCTTATTTAAAGGGGTTAAACTGTCAGCAACTCTGGCCAGGAATTCAGCAAGATTCAGAGGGATTGCTAGAGTTAGCCAGAATGCCCTTGCTATTGCACTTGATTCCCGTTGCTTATCCCGATGGGT
>NZ_JAAHGN010001264.1:0-1944 GCF_010672485.1 Moorena sp. SIO2C4
TGGAGCACTGAGTAGTGCTCCTGTGTTGCAAATCACTTGGTGACCCACAGGGCCTTCAAAGTCAGGATCATCTTCATCTAGTTCATCTACTTTATAAGAAAGTGATGCATCATCAATACAGGGATGCTCTGAGACTAGAGAATAATGAAGGTCTTTCGCTTCTGCCACCGTCTTAGGTGCTCCTTCCACCCTCGTATCATAAGAATGGAGAACGCCCTTGGGACCATACTTTTTAACGTAGTCACCGTCTATTCCGCCGGGATAATCAGGGTTTTCTGGCTCTTCCTCAGAGTTGAGGTGATAGAGATTGCCATAAAACTCTTCAAAGCCATGATTGGTAGGAAGAAACTCATCGCGATCGCCAAGGTGGTTTTTACCAAATTGGCCTGTGGCATAGCCTTGTTCTTTCAAGATTTCGGCCAGGGTAATATCTTCGGTACTCAGTCCCAAATCAGACCCTGGGAGACCTACTTTGGTCAAACCAGTACGTCCAGGGCTTTGACCCGTGATGAATGCTGCCCGTCCAGCGGTACAGCTATTCTCTGCATAGGCATCGGTAAAGCGAATGCCCTCTTCAGCAATGCGATCAATATTTGGGGTACGGTAGCCCATCATACCGTCGTTGTAGGCACTCAGGTTAAACCAACCCACGTCATCTGCCATGATGACGATAATATTGGGCGTAGTGGTCTCCTCAGCAAAGGCAGGAGCAGTCGGGAGCCAGGGCAGCAGTCCCGACAGAAACAACATCAGGGAAATCACCAGAGCGATTCCTGATTTGAGAATTCGTCGCATAAATCAGAAACTCCTTGATCGATAGAGGTTAATAGAACTCAGGCCGCATCCCAAAGCGGGATTTGGGCAGCCTTGGCTGAATTGGACACGCAAGAGTTCATCAATTGATCCCTTGTCATCGGTTTCATTTGAGTCCTCACTGGGGGAGCAGTGAAGCTATTTTTTCCTGGCTTTCTAGGCTGAGATCTTGCACCATTGTCATTAATCTTCGGGTGGGCAGTGCCTACCAACGCGCTTTGCAAGCTTCATTATCTGTCTGGTGCACTGCCCACCCTACATGAACCAAGACAATGCCCTTTTCAAAGGCACTAATATTTGTCCAACCAATGTCATCTCCCATAATTACCAAGATGTTGGGCTTGCCTTGTGTGTCGGCAAGTGCTATTCCCTGGTTAGTTCCTGGCAGGAAACTGACTAGGGTGAAGGTCATCCCTAGTACGATCGCGATTGGGACATTCACTAATCGTTTCCCAATCTGGGCTAGAGCGATTAGCTCTCAAATATTTCATGACACCTCCTGTTTGTATGGGAGTTTAAACGTTAGTGTTGCAAGTTTTCTGCACCGGTCCCATGTCACTTATGCAGAGCATTTGTACTAAAGCTATAGCCCCCTGATGGGTCTTAGCTTGCTGTGATAGTACATAGTTCATATGTTCTGCAACTTTGACTGTGCAACTTTGACTTGCTCCCTATTCAAGGCTAAACATAAACGCCTGCCCTGAAAACTCAAAAATTCCAACTTTACTAACCATAAGACTCAAATAGTATTTGAGGGTATAATCATTAGTTTTATCTATGATTCGTTTTGTTAAGCCTCGTTATCAATCGTCTCAAAACCAGGTATAGTTGCATTTTAAAATTCTCCACAAAATTCCCCCACCGCCGTGTAGCAGGTGGGGGAATTTTGCGGGTCTAGTTTGTGCTACAATAAGCTAGGATAGAATTGATAGTCTTTGGCTAAGAGTTGAGTTAAGATCGTGAGCCAGTAACAGGTGATCTTCAACTTCACTGGCTTAACCCATAGCAATTTGAATAAAACGGGTTAGTTCGGCTTTTCCCACACCTAAGCTGAGTTCTGACTGCTGTTCGCGTAGCGTGCGCGTAGCCCATATGCTTAGGTTGTGATTTCCCTTAATTCTTCCTTAATAA
>NZ_JAAHGN010001265.1:0-1943 GCF_010672485.1 Moorena sp. SIO2C4
CCGGTTTTTTTTAAAAATATTTGTCCTATTGAATTCTTTCGTTAAAAGTGATTCTTGTCCCTTGTATATCTATACTGCAACTAATATTGAAGCCCTATTGGGATTTTAAAAACTGTAGCGATATGGAACTGCGACATATCATTGAGGAGGGCTATCGGAAAACTCTCCCAGCTGACCAAACCATCTGTCGGGAAAACGATCCAGGGGACTCATTTTATATTATCCTATCTGGAACAGTGGAAGTGTTCGTGGAATCCATTGGAAAACGAGTCGCTACCCGTAAGTCTGGGGAGTTTATCGGGGAGATGTCTCTGCTGATGGGTACTCCCCGTACTGCTACTCTTCGTACCCTAGAAGAGACAATGCTGTTTGTGGTGGATCGAGACAATTTACAAAGTCTATTGGCTAAGCACGAAGCATTAGCTGACCGAATTTCTGAAGAATTATCCAAACGTCAAGAGACATTGGAACGCTTAGGAATAACCGTCAGTTCCACAGAGCAAGACGAAACTCCTTTCGCCGCAGTTCGCAAACGTATTAAATCAATTTTTGGTATTTAAAACCGATAGTTATCATGAATCAACGTAATCAGGATAATCAGTATCTATCACACCCCTCAATTGATGAGTCAGATCAGCTTCCTAGCTCCTTTGTGGAAGCAGTCACTAGGGTGAAAACCTTTGCTCTGTTGGAAATGGAAAAAGAAACGGAGCGAAAACAGCTTTACTATCATACTTGTGACCATGTTAATGGAGTTCAGCGTAGAGCTGATCGGATTTTCCAAGCCATCAGACCCGATTGGGAAGCCGGTCTGGACAATGATATAGCACCAGACTATCTGAGCAGAATCAAACAGTTAATCGATCTGTGCGCCATTGCTCACGATATGGTGCAAGAGTTTCTCCCTCAAATCCAACCCTATACCTCTAGACGGCGAGAAAGTGGTGTGAGCGAAGCCGCTACAATTACTAAGCTTTTGGATTACATCAAAAATCAGAATGAATGGATAAGTAAGCAAACTCCTAACCATCTGGCCTTGTTTACCGATTCAGATTTACAAATCATTACAGAAGCGATTAACGCTACCATTTGTTGGTATGATACTTCAGACAATACAATTTACCAACCTGACCTCTACTCTTATGATAAAAACCTATCTCTGGTAGCTCGGATTATTGCTTTGGCTGATTTAGGCACTTTGGGAATGGAAGGGATTGAAGCATTTAACGAGGAAGGCAGTCTGCTATTTCTAGAAGAAAATCCTGATATTATCCCCATAATTTTGAATCAAGATATTCCTGATTCCGAAGCTATCGATAAACAAACTATTTATGAAAATCTTAGACAACGGCTGCTGAAAAGGACTCGCTTTCAAGTCAATTTTGCTAAGGGACGAATGGCTAGATTGGCTCGTGAACTTAAAGGGTTTACCGCCGAAGCAATTGCAGTTTTAACCCATGATGTTTTTAAGTATTTGAATCCAGCCATAATTAAAGCTATTGAATTCTCAACTCCTACCGCTAATGACACCAATTTTGAGGAATTGATTGAGTTTTTCCAGCTCGATAAGTATCTGAAAAATTAGGTGATATCAGCTTAAAATCAAGAGCAAAAATGCAATCAATGATAGTGTTGCCGAATCACCTAAAAACTCCTAAAATCGATTAAACATGATGGGAGCAGGTCAAATTTCCCGAACAAATGAACTACTTGACAAAACAACAAAAATCCTGTTAGGGAGCCGGTCTTAGTTGCCGAACAGATGAACTATGTACCATTAGAGCAAGCAATTACCCATGAGGGGGCTATAGATAATGTACAAATATTAGGCATTAGTGACATGCTCCCCCTATTACCTATTACCTATTACCCATTACCTATTACCCATCACCCATTACCCATTACCCATTACCCATTACCAATTACCCATTACCCATTACCTA
>NZ_JAAHGN010001266.1:0-1942 GCF_010672485.1 Moorena sp. SIO2C4
TATGGGTTCCCGTAGCGGCTCCTAGATACCATCCCTTTCTATCCCATTTACTCGCTTGATCCCCCCCAGCCCCCCGTGATCATTGGGGGGAGTCCGGAAATGTATCTTAAAAGTCCCCCTTATTAAGGGGGATTTAGGGGGATCCAAACCCACGGCAAAAACCACAAGTTCAATTCTTGTAAAATGTGCGATCGCCAACAAAGACAATTTCATCTACCTTATAACTCCAATTTAGTAAGCAGAGCTAGAGAATTAAGGAAAACTATGACACCAGCCGAGAAAAAGCTGTGGTCTGACTATTTGAAAATTTTTAAATTTAGAGTCTTGCGACAAAGACCGATAGGTAATTTTATTTTTGACTTTTATTGCGCTGCTTTAAAATTAGTTATTGAAGTTGATGGAGAGTCTCATTATACAGAAGCTGGCCAAGCTTATGATAAAGAAAGAAGTCAGATTATTGAAGGTTATGGATTAAAAGTAATTCGATTTACCAATGATGAAGTATTGCATAATTTTGAAGCAGTGTGCTATCGGATAAGCAGTGAGCTTCCCTCTAACACAACTTAGAGCTGTTTCAAAATTTAATAATTTAACGATTTTATCGAATTTTTTTAGGGATTAGGAATGAGGGTAATGGTCTTAGTTGGAGGAGTGGGTTTGCTTAGCGGCTCCTACATACCATCCCTTTCTATTGCATTTACTCGCTCGATCCCCCCCAGCCCCCCCCGTGATCATTGGGGGGAGTCCGGAAATCTATCTCAAAAGCCTGATTATTGTAAGAAGTCCGGAAATTTATCTGAAAAGTCCCCCTTATTAAGGGGGATTTAGGGGGATCAAAACCCACGCAAAAAACCCTACTCCCTAAATTGCTATAATTAATATAGCGGTTTTCAATTTGGTGAGGTACAGATTTCCTGGTTTTAGGGAACAGGGAACAGGGAAAAAATTCTGTGTACCTCATTAGGATAAAAACCGCTATATAGCAACTCTCTATGCCATGAGGTACAAAGAGATCCCCCTAAATCCCCCTTATCAAGGGGGACTTTGAGGTTGAGAAGCGTACCTCATAAATCATAGAAACGCTATAGCATCGAACATAATTACCTATAAATTATGGAACCATTCTCCTTTTTGGCTAGTTTAGAACTATCGAAAATCGCGTCACCGTTGTTAGGTACTGTTGCGGGAGAAGCAGGTAAGCGTATAGTTAAAGCTCTGACGAAAAGCGATGTAGAGAAGGCAATCAAAGCGGGAGAAGACGCAGTTAAGGAATGGGAAAAACAACTGGAACCGAGCCAACTGTTATTTTTTCACGCTCCACCGGATGGATTGCATGGAGTTAAAAGTTTTTTGCAGGGCTATTTTACTAACTCGGCGGTTTTGGAACAATTACATAAACCGTTAATTAATCAAGGTAAGCCAGACCGGGATATTTTAATCAGGGTATTTCAACAGCAAGCTGAAACCCATAACATTAAACTAAATCAAGATAGTCTCAAACCTTGGATAGAGAGATTTGTTAATGCTTATTTTCAGCATACGGTTACTTATCTAAAATTTCAGGTAGCTAAACAGGATTATTGTGAGCAGTTAGCTAACTGGTTTGATGATGTCAAGTTTGCTGGCATTGCTGTGCCTGGGCAAGAGGTAGAGAAATCGGAGAAGTTAGCTCAGATTTTTGTAATGCCCGATGTGGTGGAAGAGGTATCAACTGCTGGCGGTTGGGAGCGGGAGTTGTTAGCAGCAGAAAGTGGGGAAAAGCCGGAAAGGGCGTTGTTGGAAAAGACGACTGGACGGAAATTTTTGGCTCAGCAGCTATTGAGCCAAAGTCAGTCGAGACGAGTGGTGATATTGGGTGCGCCTGGTTCGGGAAAAACCACGTTGATGAGTTATTTTGCGGTAATGTTGGCTGAGAGCAAAGCTGAGGTTTTGGGATTAGATG
>NZ_JAAHGN010001267.1:0-1941 GCF_010672485.1 Moorena sp. SIO2C4
GATTATGCGATCGCTAATTTCCCAGCTAAACCCCAACTGGAGATCCCCCCTAACCCCCCTTAACAAGGGGGGGACACTCACCACACTTACCACACTTACCACACTCCCTGCTCCCTGCTCCCTGCTCCCTCAAAAAGAATTTGTTACAAAACTTTTTAAAATATGCTATAATTTGCTATTTTTTGTGTTAAACTAAAAGTGTGGACAAAAAAATCCACGGGAAGAGCCAGCCTTAGAGTTTTCGCAGGCTGCAGGCTGGCTCTGGGTTCCCCTTACAGGAGATAACTTAATAATATGTCCCATACTCAACACCTATACCCATGGGTAGTGGTGCGCCTATTGCCACCAATGCCACCAGTCGTTTTTGCTCGGTTCGACAACCCTGCTGATGCCAAGGGCTATGTGCAGGTCCTGAAACTGCTGATGCCTGATGCCAAGTTTCTACTTTTTTTGGATCACGGAGTAGTGGTGTAGCACAGGCATCTTGCCTGTGACATAGGGAATCGGGAATCGGGAATCGGGAATCGGGAGTAGTTGTGTAGAATAGGCTTCGATGCTGTGAGGAAAATATTGATCACAGGCAAGATGCCTGTTCTACCAAAATCTTGTCCACAGGCAAGATGCCTGTTCTACCAAAATAGTACACAGGCAAGATGCCTGTTCTACCAAAATAGTACACAGGCAAGATGCCTGTTCTACCAAGACCCCAATTCCACCGAGTGGGTCAAACAGCTGGGAATCCCCCCCTCATAAGGGTAGGTTTTTTACAAAGACCTCAGGTGTGGGGTGAGCGGGCGTGGGGTGACCGGGTGTGGGGGATAAGAAAGCGATCCAGCGCGGTCTTGGGGAGGCAGAGGTGCGACCCGTGGCGAATTTAATTACGGGTCAAACGCACCATTACGGTCTTGGGGGTCTCCACGGGGCAAACAGCGGTGCGGACGCAGGTTCCGCACACAGCCCCTCCCCACTCGCTATTGCCGTGGTTTCCCCCGGAGACAAAACCTTAGATAGGGTCGCCTTTATAGTTAGCAGGTTATGCAGAAAAGGGTTAAATATTTTTTAATAAGGCGACCCGATCTTACGGTAAATTCAAACCACTCGCTATTGCATCAAGACAATGTACTTAATTTGTCGTTAAAAATCATCATTTATTCGTTGTTTTCCTTTTCCTCTCCCTCTGGGTCGCCCCATGTTTTACCCTAATGTAAAAAACCTACCCTTATCAGCCCTTAATAAGGGGGGCTGGCAGAAGGCAGAAGGCAGAAGTAAGGTTTTATCGGTAATGGTTTTTGATAACTAATTATCCGGACATGATCTAACAATTAGCATCATTTAGCTGATACAGCGTTCTTCATAACTATCAGATACACAGTATTTTTTCCTTCTTACTTCTTACTTCTTACCTGTTCCCTGTTCCCTGCTCCCTAAAAACCTCACCCCATTGAAAATTGCTGTAGTTAAATTCCTGATACATTGAACGTCTGTTTTGTCAAGTAAACTTTATACAAAATAGCTAGAATTACCCCGCAAAAATAAAGTTATTTGGTAGTTGATCCTTTACTGTTTGCCAGCCGCTACAATTAACGAGGAACAAAAACATCTACTCAATAAACTGTGCAAACTCCTGTTCTCTTAGATCGGCAAGTCTATGATCCACAAGCCCTCCTGGATCATTTAAGCCAGCTCACTCAGGAAGAGTTTGCCCCTAGGGCGGCTCAATACGACCAGACAGCAAGCTTCCCAGCAGAAAACTTTGAGACTCTGTTTGATGCAGGTCTTCATGCCCCAGCTGTACCGATTAAGTAGACCTCTCAAAAAAACAAACTTATGGTAAAATAAGATAAAATTAATCACTTTTATCAACCTCAAAAACCATGAGCTACACTTGGAACTACATCCAAAAAAATCCTAAACAAACAAAAAGATTGCTAGGAATAAATT